>JABIZD010000001.1 GCA_018666555.1 Gammaproteobacteria bacterium | reverse complement strand
TCCGCCAGGGTTTCAATCTTGTAATCTGCGCTGGCATGGCTGTAGAGCAATAGTGTTAGTAAGGTCAAATTAAAGAATTTGTTCATTGGGGCTTTTACCACGGGTTAATTCAGGTCATGATAATAGTAGACAAAATAAATGAGGTAATCCAGATATGAGAGTGGTGATAGGTTATGGGTTGGCCGTTATCTGCAGTTATCTTACAGGTGCTGTGCTTATTAGCCAGGGAAATATCAGTCGTATTACGGATTTAGGCTTTGAGATAACGTTGACTCAGCGATTAGATTCGGCTGGCCACGATATTATGAACATGTACAGCATTTATCTGCCCTTGATTGCCATCGCTCTACTGATTGCCTTTGTGGTAGCCGCGCAGGTGATACGGCATTTACCCCATCTGAGACTGATAGGTTATATCCTTGCTGGTTTTGTTGGGATGATTGCAATCCATGTGGTGTTAAAACAAGTCGTGGGGATATCAGGTATAGCTCCGGCGCGAACATTGCTCGGACTTTTCGCTCAGGGCATCGCAGGTGCGCTGGGGGGTTACTGTTTTTACTGGATTACCCAGCAAGTTAGCGGCGAGGGAGCCGAGCGCTGATCCTGTCCAATTGGGCAATAACCGAAGCCGCTATTGTGAAGATGAGCTTTGAAGTTTGTGACCCGGGCAACGATTCGACCTTCTCGCTAATGGCTCAGCACACTGCGACTCACCAAGCCAGGGCTGCATCATTTGCCACTCATTCGCTTGCCAGCGAATCCGATTAGACGGCTGATGACCTCGATGGACTAGTCAAGGTCGCTGATCGACCTGACCACTTTATTGACGATGCCATAATCGATAGCTTCTTCGACAGACATCCAGTGATCCCGGTCGGTATCTTTTTCAACCTGTTCTATAGGCCGGCCGGTTTCTTCGGATATTATTTTGTTGATACGTTGTTTCGTTTTAAGAATTTCTTCCATTTGAATCTTGATATCGGTTGCATCACCTCTTGATCCTCCTGACGGTTGATGGACCAGATATCGCGTATTAGGTAGCGAGTAGCGATTTTCTTTTTTTGCCGCAAGGTAGATATTAGTGGCGGCACTTGCTACCCAGCCCGTACCAACAACCCGAACGACGGGTTTAACGAATTTGATCATATCGTAAACGACGTCTCCGGATTCGACGTGTCCACCGGGCGAGCTGATGTAAATGGTAATCGGATCATCACTCTCGCCAGAGAGAGCCAGAAGTTGTTCGCTTACTGTCCTGGCGATTTTTTCATTAATCTGACCAAAAATAGAAATAGACCGGGATTTAAACAGTTTTTCATCCATGAAATTAACAGATGATGGTTTCTGATTTTCGGTTTCCTCATTCATCTTTAAAGACCTTTCTACAAGCATTTAGAGTTAAGTTTTCAGGTGCGAAGCATAGCAGTGCTGACCCTTCTCCGCCATCGCTTGGTGCGCCGATTATGAAAGAAAGCATGGGATATTTGACAATTGTGACGGGTATTGCTGAATTAGTGCTAAAGGTTGCGTTACGATTGAGGCAAGAGGACGTTTGGCTCTAGGCGTTTGGCAGGGAGCATCCTCAGCCTATAGGGGATTGGTATAAAGTTATAAGGTCATAACAGGAGTGTCGAGTGAAACAATTGAAATTGGGCTTACAGATGGGTTACTGGGGTGCTGGTCCAGATCCAAGGATGGTAGAGGTGGCGCAAGAGGCAGAACGGCTGGGTTATGACGCAATTTTTACTGCTGAAGCGTGGGGTTCGGATGTGTTCACGCCGCTGGCCTGGATCGGTGCTCATACCAAGACCATCAGATTAGGAACGGCTGTAGCCCAGTTATCTGCTCGAACGCCGACCGCCACCGCCATGGCTGCATTAACGCTTGATCATTTGACCGGTGGGCGCATGATATTGGGTTTAGGCGTCTCTGGTCCGCAGGTGGTTGAAGGTTGGTATGGGCGGCCCTTTGCCAAGCCGGTAGCGCGCACTCGCGAATATGTAGATATCATCAGACAGGTATTGGACAGACAATCGCCGGTCAGTTCTTCAGGTAAACATTATCCGATTCCCTATGTGGGTGAGGGCGCTTGGGGCCTGGGCAAATCTCTTAAGTCGATTACGCACCCGCTACGGTCTGACATGCCGATTTTTCTGGGCGCGGAAGGTCCAAAGAATGTTTCTCTGGCTGCGGAAATAGCTGATGGCTGGTTACCCCTATACTATTCGCCTTATCGACAGGATGTTTACCAGAGCCAGATAGCGGACCGGCCAGCAGGCTTTGAGATTATGCAGGGCGTCTCGGTAACCATTTGTGACGACGTAGAGGAGGGCTTGATTCCGATCAAGAACAGCCTGGCCCTGTATATTGGCGGGATGGGTGCGAAGCGCCGGAATTTCCATAAAGAGTTGATGAGCCGAATGGGCTATGAGGCCGAGGCCACCCAAATACAGGATCTTTTTCTGGCCGGTAAGAAGGAACAGGCTTTTCAGGCCGTACCGAGTAGTTTTGCAGATGAAATATCCCTGGTCGGACCTATCGATCGGATAAAGGATCGTCTGCAGGCCTGGCGGGATTCACCGGTGACTTCTCTATTGATTAACAATCGTAATTTGGGGCAAATGCGTAGCATCGCTGAACTGGTTTTAAGTTAACTCATATGAACGATGGTGTTGGCATACGAAGGGCTGTACCCAGCGATGCGGACTTGTTAGTTGAACTGCAGTCTATGGTCCAAACCAGCCAGGATTCAAACTGGCATGAAGTCTTGCCCTGGCATTTATGGCTAACGGACAGCCAGTTTTTTACCTATGTCGCTGAACAATCTGTTCTGATTGGCGCTGTGGCTGTGGGACCGATTCGTGATAGTGACCTGGTCGGGGATGATCTTCTTGATGGCAACCCGGGTGAAATTATTGCCTGGTTTATACACCCCGACCAAGACTACCAGAAGTTGGGTCGAAAACTGCTGGTTCATGGTTTAACCGTATTGAAGCGATGCTTTTTCGAAAGTGCGGTGATCTGGGTAGCCAGCAATTCCAAAACAGCACCGGCGGTAATTCAGAGCCTGCACTTTTGGGATACAGGATTGGAACGGGTTCGCAATTTATCGTCGAAGTCAATCAATGAAAATTGTTATAAGCTGCATCTGGGTAGCTATTTTTAAATCGGTATCACCCGAACCGTATCTTGCCTGAGCGGATAGGCCCCCCCCTGACTAGCACCTGCTGGGCTGCGTTTGAAGTGCAGCTAGAGGAAGGATTTAGATGGCCGTGCATACTGGAGTTGTAGATTGGTATTTTAGGTTTGATATGAACTGTTTTACTTGTTGGTTTAATTATGTGTATGCTCGGTTACATTAGTAGAGAGGGATTCAAGCATGCAGATAGAAGCAAATTTTGCTGAGGATACTGAACTTGGCTTCCTGAAACCTTGTCGGGGTCTGCCGGGTCGAAATGGTTCCGGTAATATGAGGATGTTCCTCGGCTTACTGGTATTGCTTGGCAACCTGCAGTTAAGTCAGGCTAGTGATGAAAGATTATTTGCCATAGCTGAGGCTGCCTCCCCTGAAAGGATTGAAAAAGACATCAATACCCTGGTGGGATTTGGTACGCGCCATACGTTGTCTGATACTAAAGCCCGAGACCGTGGTATCGGCGCGGCCCGGCGCTGGATTGAAGCCGAATTCAGGCGTATATCAAAGCGCTGTGGCGGCTGTCTCGAAGTTCAAATACAGAAGCAGGTTTTTTCAGGCCAGACGCGCATACCGGACGCGACTGAAGTGGTTAATGTTATTGCTATTCTCAGGGGCACACAGGACCCGGAGCGTTATGTGATGATGTCAGGGGACATTGATTCAAGAGTCAGTGATCCAATGGATTTTGAATCGGACTCGCCTGGTGCTAACGATAATGCATCAGGAATGGCCGGGACGCTGGAGGCATCAAGGCTACTCAGTCAATATCGTTTTCCAGCCAGTATCGTATTCGCTGGCTTATCAGGAGAAGAGCAGGGTTTGTTTGGTGGGCAGATCCTGGCTGCCCATGCAAGAGAGCGGGACTGGTACGTACAGGGTGTTTTGAACAACGACATGATTGGCAATATTGCCGGGCTTAATGGGGTTGTTAATAATGTGACCGCGAGGGTTTTCTCAGAAGCGACCCGACCTTCTGAATCCGTTGCTGAAGCCAGAATTCGTCGCTTCACTGGCGGCGAGGTGGACTCTCCGTCGCGTAATCTGGCTCGGTATATCGATCGCATGGCAGATACTTATCTCAATAACCTGGACATTATGATGATCTATCGACTCGATCGGTTTGGTCGCGGTGGCCATCACAGGCCTTTTAATGATGCCGGATTTGCCGCTGTTCGCATTATGGAGACAAACGAGCATTATCATCGTCAACATCAGGATTTACGAGTTGAAAATGGAATTCGATTTGGCGACGAAATTGCTGGGGTGAATTTTGAATATGCGGCAAAACTGACAGCATTGAATGCTGTTACCCTGGCGAGTATGGCCTGGGCGCCAGCACCACCGGAGGATTTGGAGATACAGGGCAGTGTTTCAGCCGATACCACGCTTCGATGGCAGCAGGTGGAGGCAGCAGTGGCCTACAAAGTCTACTGGAGGTTGACTACTGAGCCCCAGTGGCACTGGTCTCGAATGCTGGGTGACGTCGATTCGGTAACGCTGAAAAATGTGGTGATTGACAACTACTTTTTTGGTGTGGCAAGTGTCAATGAAGATGGGATCGAAAGTCCGGTGGTATTCCCAGGGCCAATTGGCAGCTTCCGATATTAGATGTAATCCAGTAGATTTTGGACAGGATGATTGTTACTGACAGCTCATGGTTGTTTAGATAGAGAGCAGGTGTCAATCAGGATATCGAGCTTTGAAAACTTCAGCTGAACTATGTCTGCGCGGTCTGGCTTGTAAAGTGGTAGTAAATCTCGCACCGGGTCAAGCTGCTGATCTCCATATGATTAATCAAGCCTGCCTAGGCGGGATAGTAGCTTTGCCTTTAAGAATTCACTTTTTTATGCACGGGTTTTGCTCAGGTAACGGTCTCGTATAGGAAATGATCACCTTTGCGTGTCTTTCTAACCAGACCTCGTTCCTGGAGACAATGAATATGGGCTATGCCTTCTCCCAGGGCCATGAATATGGCGTGATCTTCTAGTTTGCGGTTAAACAAATGAGGAAGCAGTTCGATGGCTTTGCGTGGGGTTGTGCACTGATCAAGGACGATTTGCATGCGCTCTTCATGGTGGTCGATAAGTTGCTGCAATCGTAACTTAACGCCATAGAAAGGTTCATTGTGTGCTGGAAGGATCAGGGTATCATCAGGTATCAGGCCCATCAGTTTACGGTGCGATTCCAGCCACCCCAACAAAGGGTTAGCGAGGGGCTCAGTCGGGTGCACACTCACATTTGAGGTGATCACTGGCAATATCTGGTCACCGGAAATAAATAGTCGGAGTTTTTCGCAATATAGACAGACGTGTTCCGGTGAATGGCCATTACCAATGATAACCTGCCATTCATTAGCGCCTATGTTAAGACGGTCGCCCTCGGAAAGGCGGATGTAAGATTTGGGTAACGGTTTGTCATCAGCAGAAGGAGTGAAGCTGCTGCGGCTATCACGCATGGCTTCCAGAGTTTCCATGGCAACGCCAGCGCGGATAAAGAAATCACTCATGTGCCACGACCCGCCTTCCTGCATCATGAAACTCATGACCCGGGCTTGGTAATACTCGCCGTAACTCATCAACAAGGGTGCATGCCAGTAATCAGATAAAAACCCCGCTTGACCTGTGTGGTCAGGATGCATGTGGGTGCAAATGATTTGGTCGACTGGTTTATCTGCCAGTTTATCGGCAAATATTTGTTCCCACAGTTTGCTGGTCTCTTCACCGCGGATGCCTGTATCGACAATGGTCCAGCCTTCATCCCCCTCAAGAAGGTAGAGATTGATATGATTGAGTGACATAGGCAGGGGCATGCGCAACCAGTGCACCCCTGGGGCGACCTCGATAGTCTCGCCTGGGCCAGGTGTGGAAGCGAATGGATATTCGAGGATACTGGGTAGTTGATTCATGGTTGTTACCGAAAAACGCCTATCATACAGTAATAATTGATTAGTGCCGGGTTACAGCATCTCATTTGCGTGATGAATTCTAGTTAATAACGGAGCTGGAGGTGTCCACATCAAGGAAGTAATAACCTTCCTTTCTGCGTAAATAACCAGCCGAAGGGGTTGCAAAATGAGTTCCAATAATCAGGACATCACTTTCTCCATATTTCTCCAGTAGTGATTGTCTGGTTTGCATGGAGGCAGTCTGGTCATAATCCGCACTGCTGCTCCACTGCACTTTTTCAATCTGGCAGGGATGATGAAAGCTGTCGCCGGTGATCAGGGCGTGTTGACCTTCTGATTCAATATGAATACTGACGTGGCCAGGCGTGTGCCCAGGAGTCGCTTCGAAATTGATACCATCACATACCTGAAAATCCATTGGTACCAGCTTTACCAGGCCAGCATCGAATACGGGTTTTACCGAATCTTCCAGTAGGCCATCATTGAGTTGATCTGGTTCAGCGGTGCTCCAATAGTTATATTCCTCTCTACCTATCAGGTACTGAGCGTTAGGGAAAGTAGGGATCCATTCATCGTTCACCAGCATGGTGTTCCAGCCCACATGGTCAACATGTAAGTGAGTACACATGACGGTATCAATTTCGAAGCGATCATATCCCGCGGTTTGCAAGTCTTCGAGGAATGGCAGCTGCAGATTGCTCCAGTTGTCGATGCTTCGTTTTTTGTTGTTGCCAATACAGGTGTCGACGATCATTTTGCGTTCGGGTGTTTCAATAACCAGGGCATGGATGCTCATGATCAATTTACCCTGATCATTTGCGAAATGAGGCTGCAACCACTGCATGGGTAGGATTTCTTCAGGAATAGCCTGCGGCAATATGAACCGACTGCCGCCAGTTACCTGCATTTCAACGACTCGAGTGACTTTTATATTACCAATTTTCCAGCTGTTCATGATTGATCCTTCTATAATCCAATAATGGTTGCATGTGGCTGAGGAAAGGTATCTTTTTGTTGCCTGCTAGCGAGTCAGTTAGTGCTCATTTAGCCGAGTTTGTCATCCTCGATTTGGAAAATCAGTTTTGAGGTCTTGACGTAATTGATTGGTTCGCAGCAGGCTGCAATGGGCCGAACAGTAAACCTCTCTGCTTTTAGTCGCATAAAAATTTTTTGGTTCATTAATTTCCGGCGTAAGGTAATAGATAGGGTTATTGACGGTAATCCCGCACTGTGCGCAATTGATCATATGAGTCGCCTTTGACTAGGTCGGTTGAGTCTCTGGTTGTTAATGTTGGTTTGATGGCATGAAGAGGCATTAGCTCCGGATCAATCATGTCCAAGAGCATGGATAAGATCGGTTGCTTCAGCCAAACTGTCTGCTCTTTCATGCCAGTTTGATCCTGATGTGCTAATACGCAGGGTAGTAACGCCGGCAGCCGCATATGCCTTAACGCGGTTGATGATCATTTCCCGGGTACCAATCAGGTTTGTTTTGAGGACCATTTCATCAGGAACAGCTTGAATTGCGGCCTCTTTCTTACCTGATACCCATAAACCCTGTACTTCTTTGGCGCTGTCTTCATATCCAGCTCTGCTAAAGGCATCGTTATAAAAATTGGTTTGCGCAGAACCCATGCCGCCCAGGGTAAAAGCCATGGCAGGTTTTCTTGCCGCTATAAGTCCTTCGACATCCTCACTGATCTCGAAGCTACCACCGACCTGGATGTCAATATCAGCGAGGCTTCTGCCGGACTTTGCCAAACCTTTGTTTAATGGCTCCAGGAAAATATTTGCCTGTTCAGGTATGAAGGATGTACCTAGCCAGCCATTGGCTTTCTCACCGGTCATTTCCATGGCTTTCGGGCCAAGCGTTGCCAGGTAAATGGGTAAATCAGCCTGGGGCGGTTGTGATAACCTGATCGGCTTGCCTTCTCCTCCAGGCCGAGGCAGGGTGTAGTGTTTACCCTGGTATGCAACGCGTTCGCTACTGAGTCCCAATTTGATAATTTCAACGCATTCACGTAACCGAGACAGGGGCTGCTTGAAGCTAGCACCATGCAGCCCTTCAACCACTTGCGGTCCGCTAACACCGAGGCCGAGAACAAATCGATTATTTGAAACAGTACGCAAGCTTTGGGCCGTCATGGCTATCATGGCGGGAACTCTTGAACTGATCTGGATAATACCTGTGCCCAGTTTGATGTGTTTTGTTTTAGCTGCAATAAAGGCCAAGGGTACAACTGCATCCATGCCCCAGGCTTCAGCAGACCAGAGGTAATCTACGCCCATGTTGTCGGCTTCGACGGCGTAGTCGACAATTTCGTTCCAGTCATCACCACTGTAATATGCACTACCAATACCTATAGCTATTTTCATTGTTCTCACTCGTTGATCTAGGGGCCTAATATAGCTTATTTGCGACGAAATTGAAGGTATTACGATTTGGATAGGTTAGGCCATTCGCAGCTGAGGCTATAACAGGGTATTTCATCAGCCCATAAAAAAACCCTGCCGAAGCAGGGTTGTTTTTAGCACAGTCCGCTGGGCCTAAACCCCTTTTTCCGTGCAACTCAGGTCGAGACCTAAGTCGAGTCCCAGATCAGGGAGCGGCCCTGATCGTGTGACTCTTGCGAGACTGAGCTTTCCGTTTCCGCCTGAGTTCTTCACCGAGGTGCCTAACTCCTGCTTTCCTGGTCTTCCCAGTTCTCTAGCGTCCGGCCTGTCTGACACGTTTCTCAGGCTGCCTTCAACTGCTTTGCCGCTTCAGCGTTATTTTGAGACGCCTTGCTACGTCTTGCAAATTCTTCGTGATCCCTCCAAATCTGCCCCGGACTTCAGGTTCGTCACCTCTCGAGAGGTGATCGAATCGTTTCCACGAATACTGTCGCCCTTAAGCCGCGAGTGTCTCTGCGACCCCGACCTGACACAGGTCTTGCGGTAGCTCGTTTAGTGTCACCTTTTCTTTCGATCCGGTGTCCCTGCGTGTCTCCGTTGAGTATTAAGTTACCACGCTGGATGAAAGCGTCCAGTGAAAGGTTTGCAACTATCGGTGTAAAAGTTGGGGATAACTTTTGGATAACCTGAGTAGAGCATGTATAACTTTGTGGATAACATTAAAAATCCATATGATTCGATAAGATATTGATATATATGTATATTTTAAATGAATTTGGTTCATAGTGAGAATCTCAGGGGTGTGAAAAATAGGGGTTAATGCCAGGGTTTGTCCTGATCGAATACGGATAACAATAATCGGGTTGAAAATTGCCGCCCTGTGGCGTTAGATTGCAGCATTCAGGCAACGGGAAGAGTGGCATGGTGGAGCAATTACCAAACGAAGTTCAACGGCTTGTTCATTTGGCTGAGCAGTTTTTACAGGACGAGATCTATCCCAGGGAGGCGCAACTTCCTGCTTCTGAAGATGTACCTGAGAGTATAAGGCAAGCAGTCATAGCAGCTTCGAGGGAAGCCGGTTTTTTTTGTAAAACCCAACCAGTGGAATACGGGGGTAATCCTGCCTCTACACTGGAATTAACGGCGCTAAGAGAAACCTGGGCAAAAGCCAATAGCAAACTAACTGCCTACTTGTTTGGTCCTGGGCCAGGAGTTCTCCACCAGGCTCGGGGGGCATTAAAAAAGTATTACCTGGATCCAGTGATGAAAGGTGAAAAGCGGGGCGCGTTTGGCTTTACTGAGCCCGATCATGCTTTAAGACCTACCTGGGCGCTACTCCAAGACGACCAGCTTCTGATAAATGGCCAGAAAAGCTATATCACGGGGGGCGCTACTGCTGATTTTCTGTCTATTCTTGTCAACGTGGAACATCCGAATGGTGAAAAGGCAGGAACGGCGATGGTGGTGGTTGACCGGCAAGCCGAGGGCGTAGTGTTGGAAAAATCATTTCGGTCCATGGAAGGCGGTGGCCATTCATCGTTTCTTTTCAAGGATGTCTCTGTATCCAGAGATCAGATGATAGGAGCACTGGGAGAGGGTATGCCGCGAGCCCTGGCTAACATTGGCAACGTAAGATTGATGGTAGCCGCGCAGGCGACTGGGATGTGTTTATGGGTACTTAGTTTTGTTGAACAGCATCTTCGTGCGCCGCATCGTTCGGGTACACCTCTAGGCAATAAGGAAGGCGTTCGTTTGCGCTATGCCGATATGAGAATAAAAACTTTTGTGGCTCGAAGCGCGTTATATCGGGCTGCTCGAATCGTTGATAGCGATCAGAATTCAGTTAATGAGGTCATTGCTACTAAGGTTTTTTGTACGGAAACAGCGGGCGAGGTGATTGATATGGCAGTGCAGTTGGTGGGCGGGCAAGCACTGGTTGAAGGTCACCCGCTTGAGAGCTTGTATCGCCGGGTTAGATCTCTTAGGCTAATTGAAGGAGCTAATGATTTATTGCGAATTAATCTCGTTAAAGGACGTCTGGAACTAGATAAGGGAACTGTATGAACGAACCAAATGACAAGAATATGAAGCAATCAATGCGGCGTGTTGCGTTAACGTCCCTGGCTGGCACCAGCATCGAATGGTACGACTTCTTTTTGTATGGTACGGCAGCTGCAGTCATATTTCCCAAGGTTTTTTTCCCGCAAGATCTCCCAGTGATGGTAGCCCTGATCGCTTCATTTAGTACTTTTGCCGTCGGTTTTATTGCTCGTCCGCTGGGCGGGATCATTTTTGGCCACTACGGTGATCGCATTGGTAGAAAGAAAACGCTGGTGGTAGCGCTGATGATGATGGGGGGGGCAACGACATTAATTGGGCTTTTACCTGCCTACGCCAGCATTGGTATTATGGCTCCACTGATCCTTGTGTTGCTCCGCTTCGTGCAGGGCCTGGCTATCGGCGGGCAGTGGGGAGGCGCCATGCTTTTGGTGACAGAAAGTGCTCCAGCTAACCGGCGCGGCTGGTACGGTGCGTATGCCCAGGCGGGCGCGCCAGTCGGGGTTATACTGGCTAATCTGGCATTTCTTGGCATCATTTACTATACATCAGAGGAGGCATTTCTGGATTGGGGTTGGCGGGTGCCATTTTTAGCCAGTGTTATTCTCATCGCTATCTCTATGTATGTTCAGTTGAAGCTCGAAGATACCGACGCATTTAAGGCTTTGGTCGAAGCCAGGGACAACGACGGCGAAGAGGCTGGTCCGAGCATAGAAAAATCCCCTGTGTTGCAGGCAATCCGGATGTATCCGCGAAGAATCGTCCTCGCTGCCGGCGCATTTCTGTCGGTACAGGTTACCTTCTATATTCTCATTGCTTTTGTTATAGCTTATGGAGTTAATTCACCGACGGTGAATTTGTCGCGAGATATTATGTTGATGGCGGTGCTGGTAGCGGCCGCAGTTATGATCCCAACGCAGTTTTATTTTTCCGGCCTATCTGACCGGATCGGTCGCAAGAAAGTCTATCAGTGGGGCGCGGTACTAACGGGGCTCTGGGGTTTCGCCTTGTTTCCTTTAATTGATACGGGAAATACCTATTACATTATTCTAGCCGTGAGTATGGGATTGGTTTTCCTGGGTATGCAATATGGGCCCCAGGCTGCTTTTTTCACGGAGTTATTCAGTACTGAAGTGCGCTATTCTGGTGCTTCGCTGGGTTACCAGATGGGAGCGATATTAGGTGGTGCGCTGGCTCCAACAATCGCCGTGCTGTTATGGACTCAATTCGATATTTTTTACGTATCGCTCTATATAGCTGCGGCAGCAGTGTTGACGCTTATCTCGTTAGCCATGCTGACGGAAACATCGGGTGTGGATTTAAGCAATATCGAAGAATAACCTGCTCCTTTTTGACAGCGGGTTGGCTGTTGACTGGCTGACCTATGCCTGGGCTTGCTTTGTTTTATCGCTATGCTTGTTGCTTCGCCGCTGTGTTTGTTGCTTGGCTTAGTGAATATGCGGGTTTTGACCGGCCACTGATAGTAGTGAGTTAGTGGGCTTGCTGAGTTAGCCTATTTAAGGTAATGCGGATTAGTGGTTGCTTTGATAATAGATAGATCAAGCTTTACTGGATCGACCGAAAATTAGCAGGTAACAGAGCGCCTGCACAGAGCAATCCGACTGCCGCTGCTGCGTTGGCATAATCCTATACAAGCGCTGCTCAGGGTCGATAACTGAAGTGGCTTGGACCCGTCTGCAGAGCCTGGTATGCCAGCTTTATCCAGTTGCATAAGTGTTGGCGAGTTTCCTGGGGGTTAATGATATCCTCAATTTCGAAGAATTCCGCTGACCTGAAAGGGGAACGAACCCTGTTAAGGCGTGTTTTTATGCTCTCAAGATGACTATCGTAGTCGTCAGCCTCGGCCAGCTCTGCTTTATAGCCGACTTCGATGCCTCCTTCGATTGGTAATGAGCCCCAGTCTCCAGATGGCCAGGCATAGCGAAAGTGGTGACTGCCAGGCTTAGTATTGGCCGCACCTGCTACCCCGAAAGCTTTTCTGACCACCACACTGCAGAAAGGGACGTTTGCCTGACCCAGCGCGGCCAGGGCCGTAGAGCCTATTCTAATGGTGCCAGCTTGCTCTGATTGTTTGCCTATCAGGAACCCGGGGCAATCTACCAGATGCAGGAGGGGAAGGTGAAAGGTGGAAGCAAGGTCGCACAAACGAATCAGTTTTTTGCATGAATCTGCTGTCCAGGCGCCTCCGTAGATCATAGGGTCTTCTGCAAATACTGCCGTGGCAACGCCATCGATACGCGCCAGTCCGGTAATAATCGATTTCCCCCATTGTCGGCCTATTTCAAAGAAGGTACCGCGATCAACGACGGCGTTAATGATTTTTCTCATTTTATATACTTTGCGAGGGTCTCTGGGAATGATGTCAAGTAATTCCGGTGCAGTTCGCGTGATGGGATCCTCGCAAGCCGTTCTTGGCGGTAGTTGTTCAACATTGCTAGGCAAGTAGGAGAGGAATTGCTTTGCCAGCGAAAACGCCTCAGTCTCCGACGACGCTTCATCATCAATAGATCCGTTTCTAGTATGTATTTTACTGGAGCCAAGCTCTTCTTTGGATACTGTGCCCAGTCGAGCCCAATCCACCAGAGCGGGACCGGCTATCATCATTTGTGCGGTGTCCTTGACGATGACTGAGTAATGCGAAGTGGTCACCCGGGCAGCGCCAATGCCTGCGACTGAGCCTAGTGCCAATGATACGGATGGGGCAACGGCTAGATGATTGACGATGGTATCCCAGCCAGCGACTTTGGGGATGTAAGTGCGGCCTGCCATTTCTATGGTTTTTACAGAGCCGCCGCCACCCATACCGTCAACCAGTCTGACGTGCGGTAGTTTGAGCTCAAGAGCAAGGCCTTCCGCCTGCTGCCGCTTGCCCGCGATCGAGGCATCGGCGGATCCTCCGCGAACCGTAAAGTCATCGCCAGATACCATCACCGGCCGTCCTTCCAGGTCAGCTGTGCCAAAAACGAAGTTAGAGGCAGTAAACCCGGTTAGATTACCGGCATCATCATACTCACCAACCCCAGCAAGCTTACCAATTTCGCGGAAGCTATCTGGGTCAGTGATGGCGTCAATTCTTTCTCTAATAGTCAATTTTCCAAAATGATGCTGTTTGTCAACTTTCTCAGCTCCTCCCATTAAATCTGAGAGTTCTCCTCGGGTGTTTAATTCACTGATTTCCTCTTCCCAGCTCATAATGGATCCTTAACCTTAGATTTTTAGTGTCTAGAGAATACCCCCTGACCATAACTGGTACAATCTGAACCGATCTAAGCATCAGTTGTAACACAAGGAGATGGAGGCCCATGGTGGAAAAGGAATACAGGCAGTTTAAGTATCAGCGCCCACCGGGTTCGACCGAAATACTATTGGTGCGTCACGGCGAGTCCAGGCCAGCCCAGGCCGACAAGCCTTTTCCCCTTGTTGATGGTCAGGGTGACCCGGAGTTGGCCGCCAATGGTCGCCAACAAGCGATTCAGGTTGGCTTGAGATTGGCTCAGTTGGATGTTGCT
>JABIZD010000002.1 GCA_018666555.1 Gammaproteobacteria bacterium | reverse complement strand
TCACCAATATTAAACTGACCATGGATTTCAAAGCGCCTGCCTACGCCAGAAAACTGATTCAGGCCACTTTGGATACTCGCATCGTCAATACCTTCATCAGACGCAACCGCCACCGCTGCCAGTGCATTTAGCACGTTATGCTTCCCTGGCATGTTTAATGTAATCGAGAGATCCTGCGGATAACCTTGTCGACGCACCCTGAACTGCGAGATTGCACCCGTCTGCTGCCAGTCATAGGCAAGGAAGTCCGCTTCCTCAGAAAACCCATAGGTTAGGATAGGACGGGTAACAGATGGCAACATGGAGGCGACGATAGGGTCATCCTGGCACGCGATCAGCAAACCATAAAACGGTAGATTATGAACAAAGGTTAAAAAGGCTTCTTTAAGTTTCGAGAAACTACCATCATAGTTAGACAAGTGGTCTCTATCGACATTCGTTAAAACAACTAACATTGGCTGCAAATGCAGAAAAGATGCATCACTTTCATCAGCCTCAGCTACCAGATAACGACTACTACCTAACCGGGCATTACTCGCAGCACTGTTGAGTAACCCACCGATAATAAACGTCGGGTCTAAGTCAGCTTCTGCCAGAATCGAAGCAATCAGGCTGGTCGTGGTCGTCTTGCCATGGGTTCCTGCTACAGCAATACCATGACGATAGCGCATCAATTCAGCCAGCATCTCAGCTCTGCGAATAATAGGAATTCGCTCTTCATGCGCTGTCTTAACTTCTATATTCTCTATATCAACAGCCGAGGAAACCACCACCACATCTGCACCCTGTACATGCTCCCTGGCATGCCCAAGGCTAACCCCAATTCCCAGATCTACCAACCGCTCAGTGATCTCTGATGACTTCAGATCAGAACCGGTAATTTTATATCCCTGATTGGAAAGTACTTCTGCAATACCGCACATTCCCGATCCACCTATACCCACAAAATGTATCCTGCGAATACGTCGCATTTCAGGAACTTCTCTCTGGTCGGCAAGTCTAGTTACGGGCATCTCGCCGCCTCCTTGTCGAAGTAACTTTTGCCTGGTACTTCACTTCCATATCAATGCGCAACAGCAAAGCCACCAACAAACAACTCACGATCAGACTATTACCACCATAACTCATCAATGGCAGGGTTAAACCCTTGGTAGGCAGCAACCCTAAGTTAACGCCTAAATTGATTAGTGCCTGGGCGCCTATCAAGATGCCGATGCCAGTTGCTAGACCGCCGTGAAAAGGTTGATCTATCTGATAGGCTCGTTTACCCAGTAAAAAGGCTTGAATTACCAATAGCGCGAAGCAGATCAATATCACAAAACCACCAACCACGCCTAACTCTTCAGCTATGATGGAAAACAAAAAATCGGTATGTGCTTCAGGCAGAAAAAAGAGCTTTTGGACACTGTTACCCAGCCCCAGACCAAACCACTCACCTCGACCAAAGGCTATCAATGCCTGCGTCAACTGATAACCACCATCGAACTGATGCTTCCACGGATCGGTAAAAGTCAGTAATCGAGCGAATCGGTAAGGTTTCATGACTACCAGTAAGACAACGATGACACTTCCTGCCAACACTGTAGGGGCGAAAAATCTTAATGGCGCCCCAGAGAAAAATAAGACACCAATAACAGCAGTAATAATCACCACCGAGGCCCCGAAGTCGGGTTGTACCAGCAAAAGAACCAGTAATAAGCTGATAATAGCCAGGGGCTTGAGAAAGCTAACAAAATTATCATTGACCGCGTTATTAGGGTTAACTAAATAAGCAGCAAAGAAAACCAGTGCAAACAACTTAACGAATTCCGAACCCTGTAAATTGAAAATCCCTAGCGGAATCCACCGAACAGCTCCGTTCACTTCCCTGCCCAGGCCAGGAACCAGGACAATAACTAATAGAAAAAAGCTCAACAACAACAAAATCCAGCTCGATCTCTGCCAGACCTTGATTGGTAACATTAGCGCTGCAGTTCCTGCTATGAAACCGCTAAAGATATAAATGAAGTGCCTGGTCGCATACCAAAACGGGTTACCGTAAGTTCTAGCGGCAATTTCGCTGGATGCAGAGGCGACCATCACCCAGCCCAAGATCAATAACAGAAGACTCGAACCGAGAATAACCTGATCAACGGGGCAGGCGCTGTCATCAGCTACCAAGTCTCGGGTTGAAATATTCATGCCAGAACCTCATTGACACGACTTCTAAAATATTCACCCCTGGCAATATAACTGGAAAACATATCGTGACTCGAACAAGCCGGCGACAGCAGCACAGTATCGCCTGCACTGGCCAATTCCGCAGCTCTGGTGACTACGGCATCGTAATCGCTATGCTTTTCACAATTGATCTGGTCCGTCAATGACGAAGCGAGCACATGTTTGGCCTCACCTAGCAGCAATACGCTTTTCACTTTGCCAGCAAGCGCCGGTTGTAATAGTGAAAAATCAGCCCCTTTGGACTCACCTCCGAGAATTAAGATTAACTGCCCGTCTGCCGGCAACGAGTCTATCGCTGACAGGGTAGCTGCCACGTTGGTTGCTTTAGAATCATTAATCCACCGCACTCCATCTTTCTCAGCAATCAATTCACAGCGATGCGCCAATCCTTTAAATTCTTTTAAAGTCGCCACCATGCCAACAGGATCCAGGCCCATAGCCTCTCCCATGGCAAGTGCTGCCAATGCATTTAACTGGTTATGCCGACCCAGTACCTGCAACTGCGAACAATCCATCAGCACATCAGAACCTTTCATCAGCCAACTACTCTGGCGATCGCAACCAATACCGTAATGGTTGTGATCAGTAGGAACATCATCAGCAAACACCAGGACCTGGCTACACTGGTCCAGATCGGTTTGATCAAGCAATTGCTTGTGAATGACCGCAGTGCGCGCATGCTCAAAAATACGCAGTTTAGCTTTAAAATAAGCTTCCTCCGTTGCGTAACGGTCAAGGTGGTCTGGGCTCAAGTTCAACAGGCCGGCGACCTCTAGAGGTAATTCTTCTACCAGATCTAACTGATAACTGGATAGTTCAAGCACGTAGTAATCAACGTCATCCGCTAAAACATCAAGGCAAGGAATACCAATATTGCCGGCTACCGCGACGCAAGACAGCTGTGCGGCAGCAAGCACACCCAGCATCGCCGTCACCGTACTCTTCCCATTTGAGCCAGTAACCGCAGCGATAGGGGCCTGTGCCAGGTCTGAGAACAGAGCGATATCTCCAGTGACTTCCACCCCTTTGGATACACAATCCTGGATTCCTGGTCGGGTCAGTGGAACACCCGGACTGACCCATAATCGTTTGGTCAGTTCCGGGTTGATCTTACTGATTGGAATCACCTTGCTTAACGGCGATAGCGCTCGCAGCTCTGTCCGGGCTTCTACGCTGGCATTATCATCTGCAACAGCGAACAGCTCGCCTTGAGCGGCAAGATACCTGGCTACCGATAATCCGGTTTGTCCCAAGCCAACTATCACATTATGTCTCCTATAAGCCACTGAACTTCACCCTTCAGTTTGAGGCGATGAAGCCGAGCACTACTTCTCTATCACTAAATTGAATCCGCTCATGATTGATCTCCTGGTAATTTTCATGGCCTTTCCCAGCGATCAATACCAACCCAGTGTCATCGAGCATTTCCAGCGCCCGATTAATGGCTTTACAACGATCCAATTCAACTTCTACCAGTGCGTCTCCAGGAATACCCATGAGGATTTCATCTACGATTGCCTGCGGTGATTCGGAGCGAGGGTTATCATTGGTCAGGATGATCTGGTCTGCTAACGAGGCTGCAACCGCTCCCATTTGCCGGCGCTTGCCTCGATCCCTGTCACCACCACAACCAAAAACACAAATCAGTTTTTCAGGTTTATTCTGCTTAAGTGTTGTCAGCACATTCAAAAGCGCATCACTGGTGTGGGCAAAATCAATCACTACCGAGGCTTTATCTGCAACTGGAATAACCTCCATCCTCCCCGGAGCTGCTTTTAATAAGGAAAGTACCTCTCCGATAGCCGGGGCGTGGCAGCCTTGCCAATGCAGCACCGTCGCCGCTGCAAGTAAATTACTCAGATTATGTCGTCCTAAAAGAGTACTTCTGATTGCCACACGACCACTGGGCAGAACCAATTCAGCAGCTAACCCGGTGGCATCGAACATCGCATTCCTTGAATACACATCAGCGCCCATTGCCTCTTCCATACTGAAAGTGAGTACAGCATCGTTTCTATATCGCTCAGCCAGGTGCCGACCAAAATCATCATCAAGATTAACAATCCTGGCCTCCAAAGCAGGAAACTCAAACAAAAGCTCCTTGGCATGACGATATCGGCTCATATCACCGTGATAATCAAGATGGTCCTGAGTTAGGTTGGTAAGAACTGATGCCGCAATATGAGTGCCATTTAGTCTTCCCTGGGTCAAACCATGGGAAGAAGCTTCAAGTGCTACATACTGGCACGTCTGTTTGCAAAAGGCCGCCAGCTGGCGCTGTAAGCTGACCGGGTCTGGCGTGGTTAACCCAGCCGTCATTGATTCACTTGTGGATCTACCAACGCCTAATGTCCCTATCACGCCACAGGGAAGATTTAGTGAATTGAGTGCATCAGTGATTAGACTGGTGACTGTCGTCTTACCATTGGTGCCGGTGACTGCAATGACCGATAATGCCTTAGAGGGTTCATCATAGAAGCGACTGGCAATTTCGCCGGCCTTCATGGCCAAATTCTCAACTTCAAAAATTGGAATGCCTCGTTGCATTGATTCAGCACCCGCTGGCGTTCTCACCACTGCGACCGCGCCTTTACGAATAGCATCATCTATAAAGTACGAGCCATCATTGGCTGCGCCGGAAACAGCGATAAAAAGATCTCCTGGTTTGACTTCACGGCTATCCATGGAAATCCCGTGAATAGGTAACTGCATGGGTCCCGTTTCGGGCAAGATCTGTAGCAGGGTCTTCATCTAGACCGCCTCTCTTATATAGCTTGGAGGCACATTAAGAAGTCGCAACACATTGGACATAACCCGAGCAAATATCGGCGCTGCAACGGCACCACCGCCGACCCTGCTGGTTTTAGGTTCGTTAATTACAACAACACCCACAAACCTGGGTTGGTGAAGAGGCGCGATCCCTGCAAAAAAAGCAATATGACGAGGATCGTCATAGCCTCCTTTACCGATTTTACGAGCCGTACCAGTTTTTCCAGCCACCGCATAAGCATCTACGGCTGCTTTTTTACCAGTACCCTCAGAGACCACTCGTCCCAGCATGACCAGCAACTGCCTGGCAACCACCTCAGGAAGAATTCGCTCTTCTGAGGACGTTCCCGAATTTAAAAAGGTCAGATCCCTTTTAATACCGCCACTCGCAATAGTCACATAGGCAGAAGCCAGTTGCAGTGGCGTTACTGTCAAACCATACCCATACGCGAAAGTCACTCTTTCTATGTTTTTCCATTGCCTGCGACTCGGCAAGAAGCCACTACTTTCGCCAGGATAGCCAATTGCGGTTGCCTCGCCAAAGCCTACTTTTTGAAACATATTCCAAATATCGTATTCGTTTAACTGGAGTGCCAAACGACTAATACCTACCTGACTTGAATAGGACAACACTCCACCCAAATCGAGCAAACCCTGGTTCTTTGGATCACGAATAGTGGCATTATCTACGGTAATAAAACCGGGGTTAGTATCAATAACGGAGGCCGGCGTAAATTCAGGGCTTTGCAGAGCGACGGCTACGGTAAATGGTTTTACAGTAGAACCCGGTTCGAATACATCGGTGACCGCCCGATTACGGATGGAGGCCAAATTCAATCTAAGGCGATTATTCGGGTTATAGGAGGGCTGGTTAGCCATAGCCAGTACTTCACCATTACTAACATCCAGCAGCACAAAAGAACCTGACAGCGCTTTATATTCATGAACAGCAGATTTTAGCTCTCTGTAAACCAGGAACTGGAGCCTTTGGTCAATCGACAAATGTAGATCCCGACCCGCAATCGCCTCCTCTACCGGCATGATGTCCCTGACGACTTCTCCGTAAAGATTCTTTAAAACCTTTTTCTTGCCTTCCTGGCCTGATAACCATTTTTCATAAGACAGCTCCAATCCTTCCTGACCATGATCATCAATATCGGTAAAGCCAACCACATGAGCCGCCACTTCGCCTGATGGATAGAAACGATGGTACTCTTTCTCACTATAGACTCCGGATAATCCCAAGCTGAGTATCAACTCTGCTTCCTGCGGCTTTGCATGCCGGCGGAGATATACAAATTCCAGATCCTTGGCTCGGCTCATCTTCTTCTGGAACTCAGCTATAGAAACACCAAGCGCATCTGCTAATCGAGTCAGGGTTGCAGGCTCTTTGGGCAGTTCTGATGGATTTGCCCACAGCGACACCACCGGTGAGCTGACTGCTAGAGGGTTGCCGCGACGATCAAGAATCATGCCTCTATGCGCATTAATCCGTTCCATTCTTATGGTTCGAGCATCTCCTTCATCTTGTAGGAAATCTTTTTGAGTCATTTCCAGATGGACCAGCTTAGCGCCAACTACGCCTATCAATAGAGCAAACATCACTATGCCAATGTGAATCCGTAGGCTACTGTTCATGGCCTGACTTCCTCTCTGGAAAGGAAGTCTGGAGAACGTCGCATTAAAACGAGCCTACCTCTATCGGGCGATGACATACCTAACTCTTCCCTTGCCAGCTGATCGATGCGGTTGTATCCAGCCCAGGCACTCTGCTCCAAGAGAAGCCGCTCGTATTCACTATCCAGGTTATCCGCAGCATCCTGCCCGACCTGCAATGAGCCATAAAGCACCCGCGTCTGGTGAGAAGCATAAATCACAGAAAAACTCGACAGAATGACGATGGTTAACGCCACTAAAACACGGATCCGGGATGCACCTATCAGCCAGTCAAAAAACACCTTTGTAGAAACAGCTTCCTTCATACGATTTTTTCCATGACTCGCATTACGGCACTTCTGGCCCGTGGATTAACCATTACTTCTGCTTGCTTGGCGACACATTTACCCAGCGACTTGACAGGCTTGATAATCTGATCACTGGTAATCGGCATACGACTTGGGTAAGGGTCATTCTTCTCCAAATCCCGAATAAATCTTTTTATGATCCTGTCTTCCAGGGAGTGAAAGCTGATCACCACAAGCCGGCCTTGCTTGTGAAGTCGCTCAAACACCTGTTTTAGACAAGTCTGCAACTCCTCTAACTCCTCATTGACATGGATCCGAATCGCTTGAAAAGTCCGCGTGGCGGGATGCTTTTTATGCTCTCGCCTGGGCACTGTACTTGCTACAAGAGCTGCTAATTCCAGGGTGGTTTGGATCGGTTTGACGGCACGTTGCCTAACAATTTCCAAAGCAATTTTCCTGGCAAACCGTTCTTCTCCGAGTGTTTTTAACACTGTTGTTATCTCTGCTGCTGTTGCCGCATGCAGCCAGGTAGCTGCACTTTCTCCTTGAGAGTTATCCATCCGCATGTCTAACGGGCCATCCTTCTGGAAGCTAAAACCCCGCTCAGGAGAATCCAGTTGGACCGACGAAACCCCTAAATCAAGTAAAATGCCATCCACGCAGCCGATTTCATTGGCGGCCAGCAGATTGCTAATATCAGCGAAACCGCCATGCGCGATAGATACCCTGGCATCAGCATCGTAAAGCTGATGCGCTACAGCAATAGCATCGGGGTCTTTATCAATCACCATCAATCGCCCTTTATTGGATAGCTGCTCCATTATTTTCGCGCTGTGGCCACCTCTGCCAAAAGTACAGTCCACGTAAATACCATCGACATCATGCACCAGCGCATCTATTGACTCAGTTAATAGAACAGGGACATGCTCCATGACCAGCCCCTTTACAGCGACAATGTGAGTAATTCATCGGGGACATCCTGCTCAGGCTGGGCTTCTAGCCAGGCATCACGGCGCTGCGCCCAAAGTTCTTCGTCCCATAACTCCAACTTATTGCCCTGTCCCAGTAATACCGTTTTTTTTTGTAATCGCGCATATTCTCGTAAAGGCGGTGTGATTAGAATCCTGCCGCTGCCATCCATCGGTATATCAGTGGCGTGGCCAATCAGCAGACGCTGTACTCGACGGCCGGCCACGTTGAAGCTCGGCAAGGATTCTACTTTTCTTTGGATGTCTTCCCAGGCAGGCTGCGGGTAAATCAAAAGGCACTTTTCGTCAGTGTCGATGGTGACCACGATCTCTCCATTGCAGGACAGCAGAATCTGCTCCCGATAGCGAGTTGGAATCGTCAAGCGACCCTTTGCATCCATGTTGACCTGATTTACGCCTCTAAACACCGGCCTTCCTTAAAAAAGTGTTTTGTCCCACTTTATTCCACTTTTACCCACAATTCCTCACAACGCACCTTAAAAACGGGGTGAGAGTATGTCAAGCAGGGAATTGAAGAATTTGTCTTTATTTCACAATGGCTTAGGCGCATCCACTCGAGCGAAGCGAACGATATTGAACTATCCTATTTATTAACAGGAAGATGATGAGTTTAGTTAATGTAGTTTATCAGGAGAGAGGCTTGTTAGACTTTTTAGTTATAACAAAATATATTTTTAAAACTGGGAGTTAGCAATAAGCCGGGTTCTGTCGAGGGTAATCATTCATCTGTGATACTTGTCACCAAGCACCTATAGCGACCTACCCGAACCCAACTGCGGGCAGCAGCATCTGGATCCCTATTTGGTCTTGCTCCGGGTGGGGTTTACCTTGCCACCACTGTTACCAGTAATGCGGTGCGCTCTTACCACACCATTTCACCCTTACCTGCTTTCGCAGGCGGTATTCTTTCTGTTGCACTAGCCGTAGGCTCGCGCCTCCCAGGCGTTACCTGGCACCCTGCCCTGTGGAGCCCGGACTTTCCTCTGCTTTAAGCAGCGATTACCTGGCTAACTCCCAAAGCTGAGCTTAGCGTCTATGAGCGATCGACTCAAGGAGCATCTCTAATAACCAGAGCCCTTTGATAAAGCTCATTTCGAGGTAGCCCGGTTAGCTTTGCTGCTAGCCCGACGGCTTTGCTGACCGCCAGTTCAGTCAGCAGGAGTTGTAATATCTCATCAGCCTGATTCTCATCGAAACTCGTGGTCGAACCTTCGAGCAATACAACGAACTCACCTTTTACTGGAATGGTTCCATTTTCTAAATTGACTAACTGTTCGTGCAGACTTGAGGCTAGTATCTGCTCGAATCGCTTAGTCAATTCCCTGGCAATGACCACGCGCCTATCAGGCCCAAAAACCTCGAGCAAATCGTTCATCAAATCAATCACCCTATGCGGCGCTTCATACATAATGACGGTGCCGCTTTCCTTAACCAATAACTGAAGTTGCTTTTTCCGGGCTTTCTTTTTTATGAAGCCGACAAACACAAATCTATCAGTAGCAAGCCCTGAAGCACTTAAAGCAGCCAGCATTGCTGAGGCGCCAGGAATGGGAATGACGTTGATCCCGGATTCTTGCGCCAACCGAACAATTCGATAGCCTGGATCTGAGATCAAAGGCGTACCTGCATCTGAAACCAGCGCTACAGACTCACCTGACAGCAATTTAGCGACTAATTGCTCCGACACTTCACGTTCATTGTGATCATGATAAGCAAGCATTCGGGCTTTAATATGGTAATGCTCTAGTAGCTTCCTGCTATGTCTGGTATCTTCAGCCGCCACCCAATCCACTGACTGCAAAGTCTCAATAGCACGCTCAGTTATATCTTTTAGATTACCTATCGGCGTGGCTACTATATAGAGCTTGCTCATACACTCACCTTGATGGAGACAACCTTAAATGTAATTTACCTTAAATGAAGAGAGCCTTAGATAATGAATACCTTTGATAGACAAAATCTTAGACAGACAAAACCTTAGATAGACCATACCTTAGATAGCGAGAAGCTCTAATCAAGATAGGTCTTCGACCAAGATCACCTTCAATGGTTACATTTTATACTTACAACCTCATAGGTTAAATGATTAAGGGTGAACCAGCCATCCATATGAAATACTATTAGACTCAGACATCATTCAAAATGAGCATGAAGTGTTGAAATATATCCAAATCAAGACACCCGCTGATAGCGTCAGGCCAAGCTCACCAGCCTTGCCGCTGTCAGCATCGATCTCTAGTATTGCTCCTGTCATATACAGCTTATTACTGCTGCTATCAGCCTGTGAAAGCACGAATCCGAACGGCTCCCCCAACCCCCAGCTAAGGCAAATCGAAACGGTGCAAAAAGCACCTATAAAGAGTGTCTCCGAAGCACTGAGGCAAGCGAATATTTCGATGGAACCGGTTGCCAGCCAACTGAGGGCAAAGGCGGCAAGGTTAGCGCTTGATAACGGCGATCTGGAGCAGGCAGAAAGAATCTCAGCTATCGTGCTGGAGTCGACATTAGAAGGCCAACCCCTCATTGATTACCTGCTGACTCAGGGCCAGATACTTCTATACAACGGCAAACCCGACGAAGCGCTCAAACTACTTGAGCAAAACAGCTTAAACGGCATGGCTCCAGATATCGCTGATCAAATTAAAATAAGCTACCTGAAGGCAGATGCCTATGCTGCTGGTCAACGCCTGGTCACCAGCGCCAGAGAAAGAGTACTCATAGATCACCTGCTCAGCAAAGACCAGAGTCAAATCAACCGCGAAAAGATATTCAACACCTTATTAGAGTTACCCGCACCCCTGCTGGTAACGTATGCGAAAAAAGCAGTTAGTAACGAGCTCAGGGGCTGGCTATCTCTGGCAGCAATGACTAAACAGTTCCAGAACAAACCGTCCCAGCAACTGAAGGCACTCAGGGACTGGAGAAAATTATGGGCCGGACACCCTGCCGCCCAGACCATGCCTGAAAGTCTGGAACTACTCGATACCATTGTTGCCGGACAGCCCGATGAGATCGCCATACTGCTGCCTCAAAGCGGTAGACTGAGCACCATCGGCCAGGCAATTCAAAATGGTATCCTAGCCGCCCATTTCGAGCAGGAATCCACCTCCAGAATACGAATATATGACACCGCGCGGGGAGAACCAATCCAGGCATTAATCAGTCGGGCAGCCGAGGAAGGTGCTGATCTCATTATAGGTCCTCTCGACAAGGAAAAAGTTGCCGTGCTATCCAAATTAAGGCTGCCGATACCGGTACTGGCCTTGAACCGCCTAAATGAGGCTGACTTCTCAGCAACAAACCCCAACCTTTACCACTTATCGTTAGCTCCAGAAGACGAAGCCAGCCAGATAGCGAGACAGGCACGCCGGGAGGGCTTGAGTCATGCGCTCGTCATCGCGCCAAATAACGAATGGGGAGATCGAGCCGCTCAGGCTTTCAAGCAGACCTGGTCTAAATTTAATGGCCTGATAGCGGACGAAGCACGCTTCATCGAAGACGAAAATTACAACAAGTTTATTCAGGAATTACTTCTAGTTAATAAGAGTGTGAGCCGTGCTGCAGAACTAAAGAGAATTATTGGCAGTAACTTCGAATTCACGCCCCAAAGACGGCAGGACATTGATGTAGTGGTGCTACTGGCCAATTCCACTCAAGCCAGACAGATTAATCCATCTCTGGCATTTTTCTACGCTGACGACCTGCCCGTGTACGGCACGTCCTTGACCTATCAAACCGGTGAAAACCGCATTAACAATATCGACTTGAATGGCATTCGTTTCTGTGACATACCCTGGAAATTAGCGCCAGCTGATGAATTCCAGAAAAGAATTCATGCTCTGTGGCCCGAGTCAGCTGCACAACTTGCATCGATTTTTGCTCTAGGCATCGATGCTTACAACGTTCTTCCCAGACTCAAGCAACTGCGAGACCTACCCGATTCGGCATTTTTTGGAGGAACCGGCAAACTGACCATGAAATCACAGAATCTGGTGAGAGAGTTAATGTGGGGGCAGTTTAATAACGGCAAAGTTTCTGCTCTGCCGATCATAACTGAGCCAATCTGACCGTGAGCGCAAAAACCCTCGGAGATCGAGGTGAAGCGAGAGCTGAAAGTTACCTAACCAAGTCCGGCTGCAAAATAATCTCCAGGAATTATCGTCGTCGCTATGGCGAGATTGATCTAATCTACTTTGATGCGGAAACTCTGGCATTTGGAGAAGTTAAATACCGCCTAACCAACCGTTATGGAACGCCCTCAGAGGCAGTCACGCCCTATAAGACCAGGAAGATCCTGCTAACGGCGACACAATTTTTGCAGGAACACCCTTGCTACCAGGATGCCCCGGTCCGATTTGATATCATCTGCGTCAGCAAACAGGTACGTTGGATGAAAGACAGTTTCAATAACGAAAGCTTGATTCTAGACTGAGGACTGGCAAGATACACAATTTACCGAGGATTAAACGATGCGGACTATTTTCTTGCTCTTTACACTGATCGCTTGCAGTGCCTGTTCAACAGTGGGGCCGGCACAAGACGATACGGGCAAGAGGACTTTCGGCACGAAACTCGATGATGGTCGCACGGCTGGCCTCATCAAAAAAAACCTCAATGCTGTCGATGAAGCGTATGGCAAAGCCCATATCGAGATTAATGTCTTTAATGGTGTTGCCTTATTAACCGGACAGGTTGACAACCAGGAACTGCTTGACCAGGCCAGCAAGATAGCAGGGCAGATTCGCCATGTTTCAAAGGTACACAATGAATTGCAGGTGGCTGGGCCAACTTCTCTACTGGTGCGGACCAGTGACTCAATGCTAAAAACCAAAATCAAAACTAAAATGACATTTGACGCCGAAGTCGATGCCAACAGAATCAAGGTGGTCGTAGAAAACGGCGTTGTCTACTTGATGGGCCTGCTGACACGAGACGAAGCCAAACTGGCTATCGAGTTAACCCGGGATTCATTTGGCGTGCAGAAAATTGTTCAGGCATTCGAATACCTCAACTAAACTATTTTACAATCGTAAAACTTGGTTTCTTTTTCTTCTTTCCTGGCAAAGGATCCTCTCCACCAGAACTAGTGCCCGTTGTTTCTGAGGGTTGCTGTTCGCTGGGAGTATATTCATTCTCGGCAAACCACATACCATCCCCGGTCTCTTTACTCACCAGAGCCAGCACAGCGCCAATTGGCACACAGACTTCAAACGACGAGCCAGAAAAGCGGCCGTCAAACAAAACATAGTCCTTTCCAATAGATAAGTTCCGTACAGCGCCCGGGCTGATGTTGAAAACAATCCGGCCATCTGGCTGGGCAAAGCCCGGGGGAACAATGACTTCTGGAAACAAGGTGTTGACTATCAAATAAGGAGTCAGATCATTATCGATCAACCACTCAAGCAGGGGTTGCAGGAGATAAGGAACTCTGGAACTTATTTTCATGGAAAGCGTCTAATCTCGCATATCCATTTCAGCCTCAGATAAGCTTTCCTGGAAAGCCTCCCGCTTGAACATTCTGTTCATATAGTCCGTTAATGGCTTGCCCGTTTTGGGTGGCAATTCGATACCAAGTATCGGCAATCGCCACAATAAAGGCACAAAACAACAGTCTACCAGGGTGAATTCATCGCTCATGAAATATTCTTTTTCAGAGAAGATAGGGGCAATGGTGATCAAGCCTTCCCTTAATTCTTTTCTTGCCCTATCTATTACAGTGTCTTTTGACCTCTTTGCTATGATTGTATTGGCTAATCCACACCAATCCTTCTCTATGCGATAGACAAATAATCGACTTTGGGCTCTTGCGACAGGATAAACAGGCAGTAACGGCGGATGGGGAAATCGTTCATCGAGATACTCCATAATGACCATGCTCTCATAAAGGACAAGATCTCTATCCACCAGGGTTGGCAAGGTGTTATAGGGATTCAGGTCAACCAGGTCTTCTGGGACATTACCTTTTTCGACATTAATGACGTCAACAGCAACCCCTTTCTCCGCAAGTACCAACCTGACTCTCTGGCTGTAATGATCCTTCCCATCAGAATAAAAAACCATCGATGAGTGTTTAGCAATAACGCCCATGCTCTCTCCCTATAGTGACTAGTGTCGCACGCTGAATTTAGTGCATTGCCTTCTTATATTCACGGCTCAAAAGATAAGCCGGTACGAAAAAGAATGCTAGAAACAGTAAAACCCAGCGGCCAATACGTTCCCGATCCAATTGCCCTGGGTCCCCCATGTAGTACAGAAAATTAGTCAAGTCATAAACCAATTCCTGGTACTCATCTTCGGAAAGCGACCCGCTCCCCTGAACCAATTCGAAAGGGCTTATACCACTTTTTTGCAATTCATCCCCACAGACCTTATCGGTCAGGAATTCAAACGTGACGGGGTCCCTCATTTGACTGCCATTGGGATTAAGCCTGCTAACATCCATACACTCTTTAAGCTGCTGTACGCCTTGTAATTCCAACAACGCATGCGGCATCCCGACATTTTCATAAACCAGGTTATTCGCACCAAATGGTCGGGAAGTATCCTCATAGAACGTCAGCAAATACGTATAAAGAAAATCTGGCGAACCTTTTAATCTGGTATATAGAGTGAGGTCAGGAGGAATAGCACCAAACCAACTCTTGGCGTTATCATCGCTCAGCGGGTTAACGATTAAATCACCAATTTTTGCATTTGGATCAAATACCAGATGCTCCATCATCAACGAAACTGGAATACCAAGATCTTCTGCCGTCCGCTTGTATCTCTGATACTTCAACGTATGACAACCGATGCAATAGTTCATGAAAGTTCTGGCTCCACGCTGCAGAGAAGGCTGATCCCTCAGATCCGGCTCCATTTCATAAAGCGGGAAGCCAGACTCCGCAGCCGTTACTGCAACGGGGAACAAAAGCAATAGACAAATCTTTAAAAATCGCATTAGCTAGGCACTCGTTCTGGTACTGGTTTTGTTTTCTCTACGCTCGTATACCATGGCATCAATAGAAAGTAAGCAAAATAAATGGCCGTGCACACTTGTGCTACCAAGGTCTTAACTGGAGTCGGATGAACGGTACCTAGATAACCCAGGATAAAAAACGCAATGACAAAAAAGGCCAAGAAAAGCTTGCTCGCCAAACCTTTGTAACGAATCGACTTTACTGGCGACTTATCCAGCCAGGGCAGAATAAACGGCAGTACAATAGCACCGGCCATCGTTACCAGGCCCCAAAACTTCGCGTCCATACCAAACAAGGGGAAGGTTGCCGCTCTCAGCATGGAATAAAACGGTGTGTAGTACCACACTGGCGCTATCAATTCTGGCGTTTTTAAGGGATTAGCGGGTTCATAATTAGGATGTTCTATCAAATATCCACCACCATCTGGGTAGAAGAAAATAACGGTCGCAAACAGAAACATGAAAATGATGATCTGAGGTAATTTCCCTACTGTGAGATAAGGATGGAAAGGCATACCATCCAGAGGTTTTCCATCCGCGTCTGTTTTGGCTTTGATATCGACCCCATCTGGATTGTTTGATCCTATCTCGTGCAAAGCCAGCACATGCAATACAACAAGCACTAAAAGCAACAACGGGACCAAAACCACATGTAAGGCAAAAAACCGACTCAGAGTCACGCCCGACATATTAAAATCACCACGAACCCAAACAGCCAGACTATCACCGATAATCGGTATAGCGCCCACCAAAGAAACAATAACCTGCCCTCCCCAAAAGGACATATTGCCCCATGGCAGAATGTAACCGAAAAAGCCTTCTGCCATCAGTGCCACGTAAACGAGCATCCCTAGAATCCAGATTAATTCTCGTGGCTTCTGATAGGACCCGTACATCAACCCTCTGAACATATGAAGATAAACAACCACAAAAAATGCTGAAGCACCGGTAGAGTGCATATAACGGAGCAGCCAACCGTAGTCTACATCGCGCATAATATATTCAACCGACGCAAAGGCACCATCACCTGTCGGGACATAACTCATCGTCAGCCAGATACCTGTTAAAAGCTGGTTGACCAGCACTACAAATGCAAAAATGCCAAAGTAATACCAGATATTTAAATTCTTTGGCGCGTAGTACTTCGCCAGATGTTTTTCATATGCTTCAGTTACTGGTAAACGAGCGTCTATCCAGGACATGACATTTTTAAACGATTCCTGAACTGCAGACATCAGACAACCTCCTCATCTAAACCAATTACCAGAATCCCATCTGACTCATAAAAATGTGGAGGGACTTCCAGATTAGAAGGGGCTGGAACGCCCGCATAAACTCGACCGGCAAGATCAAACTTGGAACCATGACAGGGACAATAAAACCCGCCCGCCCATTCGGAATCGAATTCTTGAGGTGCAATCGCTGGCCTGAATTTAGGCGAACAGCTTAGATGGGTACAAAGCCCAACCAACACCAATACATCCGGGCGAATAGACCGGGTTTCATTCTTAGCGTAAGAAGGTTGTTGAACCCTGTCCGATGACGGATCAGCCAACCGTTCATTTTTTAAATTAAGCTTTTCCAGCATCTGCTCAGAGCGCTTGACAACAAATATCGGCTTATCTCTCCAGGCGGGAATCGGACCGAGGATTTCTCCAGCGGATAGCTTGCTTATGTCGACCTTAATGGGGGCACCTGCTGCCAGTGCTTTGGCACTTGGATTCCAAGAACCTACGAACGGAACAGCCAGGCCAGCCACACCTCCTGTCCCTACAACTCCGGTCACTTTTAAAAGAAAATTTCTCCTAGCCGGGTTGACGTCGTTTTCACTCACAGCAACTCTCCATCTCTAAATTCGCAAGGTGTGGCTGAACATCCTCTCTGGACACCGATCACACCCTAAAGGCCCGGCGATTCTACCACAGTCACCAAAAAATGGCTTTCATCATTTACAAAAATTAGCCTCCAGACGCAAAAAAGCGAGGATAGTATCCTCGCTTTAATTCAGCCTTTCTGAAAGATCAGCGTTTCGAATATTGTGGCCGCTTTCGAGCTTTCCGCAGGCCCACTTTCTTTCTTTCAACGCTTCGGGCATCTCGGGTCACAAAACCCGCCTTTCTTAAGGTTGGCCTAAGCGTCTCATCATAATCAAGTAAAGCCCGAGTGATACCATGCCGTATCGCACCAGCCTGACCAAATCCACCACCCCCTTTGACGGTGACCCTGATAGTGAATTTATCCAACAAGTCGACTAACTGTAAGGGCTGCCTAACAACCATTCGAGCGGTTTCACGCCCAAAATACTGATCCAAAGACTTGTTATTAACTTCTATTCCCCCATCCCCAGAAGTCATGAAAACTCGAGCCTTAGCAGTTTTACGCCGACCGGTTCCGTAGTATTGATTCATTTGTTATCCGTTATATTTCTAATATTTGTGGTTGCTGAGCTTCATGTGGATGCGTTGATCCTGCGTATACCTTCAACTTTGTCAACATTGCTCTGCTTAATTTGTTTGACGGCATCATACCTTTGACCGCTGACTCGATAATCCTTTCAGGGGCCTTGTCGATTAACTTATCGAAGGTAATCGATTTTATGCCGCCCGGGAAGCCAGTGTGATGGTAGTAGGTCTTATCAGTAAATTTATTGCCGGTTACCTTAACCTTTTCTGCATTGATAACAATGACGTAATCGCCAGTATCAACATGAGGGGTGAATTCGGCTTTATGCTTACCTCTTAAACGATTAGCAATTGCCGTACTCATACGACCTAATGTTTTATCTTCTGCATCAATGACATACCACTTTCTTGTGACAGTCTGTTTTTTTGCACTGATCGTTTTCATGCTCTTGCCTTGTTACTTTACCCGGCTTGATAGCGGGAAATTTCGAGATCGCGAATTCTAACCAAGCAGGCCTTTTTTAGCAAGGCCTGTAAGCCAACAAGTAGAATGAAAATCTGAATCCTACTTACTAGTCAGGCTCGATGTTCGCGGCTTAAATAGGCTGTTGATTGCATCTCCTGCAATCGACTTTCAGTCCGGCGAAACTCAAACTCTAATCGGCTACCCTGATACAAGTTCGAAATGGATGCCTCAGCAGATAACACCAGCTTCACATTCCGGTCATAAAACTCATCTATCAAGCCGATAAAACGGCGAGCCTGATCTTCCATATTTAACCTAAAAACCGGGACATTACTGATCACTACGGTCTGGAACAGCTTGGATATCTCAATATAGTCACTGGTACTTCTTGGGCCATCACACAATTCAGCAAATTCAAACCAAACGACTCCAGTTGCCAGCGCTTTGGTTTTTAAGACTCTGCCTTCTACCTCAATATCGGCCTCAGCGTGCAAACTATCAGGATTCAACGCCTGGACAGCTTCTGCCAGATATTTCTCTGAATCCGGCCCTGGCGGCGAATAGTATAAGGGTGCACTCTGCAAAGCCCTGAGGCGGTAGTCAATGCCGCTTTCGAGATTTACCACTGCGTTATACTTTTCCAGTAGCGCAATGGCTGGCAAAAACTTGCCACGTTGCAAGCCATCCTGATAGAGATCCTTCGGCTCAACATTCGAGGTGGCAACCAGCACAACACCCCGACTAAAAAGCCCTTCCAGAATCCTTGCCAAAATCATCGCATCAGTAATATCGCTGACAAAGAATTCATCGAAACAAATAATTTCATATTGTGAAGCCAACTCCGCTGCCACCTCATCCAAGGGATTTGTAATACCCTGGAAACGGGTCAGCTCATGGTGAATACGTCTCATAAACCGGTAAAAATGGGTGCGGACTTTCTTCGGCGACGGTAGTTGTTCAAAAAACATATCCATCAGCACAGTCTTGCCGCTACCCACTCCTCCCCATAAATAAATTCCCGGCACGTGGCTAATAGACCCGAACCAGCGCCGGTAAAAAGGTACGGGAGCTTGTGAGACCAGGAATTGATCTGTCAACAATTGCAATCTTTCTATCACCGCCAACTGACTAGAGTCCTGCTGCAGATAACCAGAGCTAACAGCACTTCTATATTTCTCTATCAACGTTTTCGACATGGCCGTTTCGAGTCAGCCCTGAAGTCTGAAACGGGCTGATTCAGCATGGGCAAACAGGCCCTCTTGTTCAGCAAGAACAGCAGCATCTTCAGCTAGCGCCAAAACGCCAGATGCAGAGCACTGAATGAGGGAGCTTCTAACCTGAAAATCATTAACACCCAGAACCGACGCGAATCTTGCGGTCCCGCCAGTGGGCAAAACATGACTTGGACCGGCGGCATAATCTCCCACCACCTCTGGACTATGCTGGCCGACAAATACCGCACCAGCACAATCAATTTCAGCCAAAAGCTGATCAGGTTCATCCACCGCCAGTTCCAGGTGCTCTGGAGCAATCCGATTGACGATGTCAGCCAGGTGACTTTCTGACTCTGCGTGAATCAATAGCGCGCGATTACGAATAGAGGCAGTGACAATATCGATACGCCGAGTCTGACCTATGGCTGTTGCCAAGCGAGTATTTATTTCTTTAAGAACCTGCTCAGAAGCAGATACAACAATGGCCTGGGCTAATTCATCGTGTTCAGCCTGGGCGAGCATATCAGCCACTAACCAATCTATATTTGCCGTTTTATCCGCCACAATCAAAACTTCCGAGGGACCGGCAATCATATCTATGCCTACATCGCCATACACCTGCTGCTTCGCTGTCGCCACATAGAGGTTACCGGGACCACAGATTTTATCGACTCTGGGAATGGTCGCGGTTCCATAAGCGAAAGCGGCTATCGCCTGGGCGCCCCCCATCATGTAGATACTGGACACCCCACAGTAATGGGCTGCTGCGAGCAGGACTGGATCAAGAACACCCGTACTTGAGGGTACAGCCAACGAAACATCCCTGACTCCAGCAACCATGGCAGGAATCGCTGTCATAACGATAGTTGATGGATAGGTCGCTTTCCCACCCGGGGCATAAATACCTACTTTTTTAATCGGTCGCAAACGCTGTCCCAACTGGTTGCCGAACTGATCTCGATAACGCCAGCCAGAGTCCGGTAGAGTCTCCTTTTCTTTCACGTGGTACTGCCTGACTCTCTCGATACTTCGTTGCAATGCGTCCTTAACCCGGTTTGCAAGTTGCGCCGGCGCAGCACGGATTGCATCCTGGGAAACAAGCAGGTTGTTTGCAGCCTCAATTTCAAGCCCATCGTACTGACGACAGTATTGCAGCAGCGCTTTATCGCCATGCTCTTTAATATTATCCAGTATTTCTCGAACCTGGTCCTGCACCAGCTTGGTATCTTCCTGTGGCAGCGCCAAATGAGCATCCAGGCTTGTATTGAAATCAGGAAGGTTACTTTTCAGTATCGCTATCATGGGCACAGTACTCCCAATCGCTTGATGATATCCTGCACATCCTCATATTTAGTTTTCAGTGAGACTTTATTTACAATAAGCCGAGCAGAAACCTCAGCAACAAGTTCCTTTTCTTCAAGTCCATTGGCACGCAGGGTATCGCCGGTTTCAACAATATCGACGATTCGGTGTGCCAGCCCCATCAACGGGGCGAGTTCCATCGCACCCGACAACTTAATGATGTCGGCTTGTACTCCCTTATGGGCATAAAACCGCTTTGTTACCTCAACAAATTTGGTCGCAACCTTGATCCTACGCGGCAAGCTGTTTTCATCAACCAAACCTGCCACGACAATCCTGCATTTGACGATATCAAGGTCTATGGGTTCGTAAAAACCATTACCTCCATACTCTAGTAGAACATCTTTGCCAACCATGCCTACATCTGCGATGCCATGTTCCACATAGGTAGCGACATCCATACCGCGCAATACCATCAACTGAACAAGGCGATCATTAGTCGGGAATACCAGTTTTCGAGACTGCTTAAGATTATCTTTTGGCCGAATCCCGAGTCGAGCGAGCAAGTCGATTAGCTGGCTTAGGGGACGTCCTTTGGTCAATGCAATGACAATTGGTTTATTCATGAATTTAATACTTTTTATTCGCTATAACTTGAGTTTTATCAGCTATGAATTGAGATTTATGCGCTATGATAGAAGTTTACTAGCTGTGCCTTCTGATCTAGTAGCTATGCCGACTGATCTCAACGCCCAGGTTCTTGAGTTTTTCCTCGACCTGCTGATAGCCACGGTCAATGTGATAAATTCGATCCACCAGCGTCTCTCCATCAGCAACCAATCCAGCAATTACTAGACTAACCGACGCTCTTAAGTCCGTTGCCATTACCGGCGCTCCAACCAGCCTGTTAACTCCTTTAACCACAGCGGTGGTCTGGTTACCATCCAGCGAGATATCAGCATCCATTCGCTTAAGTTCCGGAACATGCATAAATCGATTCTCAAAAATAGTCTCCTGGATCATGGCTGATCCTTCGGCAATACAATTCATTGCCATTATCTGGGCCTGCAAATCAGTAGGAAATCCAGGGTACGGTGCAGTAATAATACTCACCGCTTTAGGACGAGCGCCATGCATATCCAGTTCAATACTATCGTCTGTAAGCTTCAGCTCTGCGCCTGCCTCTTCCAGCTTTTGTAACAAAGCGCTATTCAACGAGGGTTGCGCACCATTTATTTTTATATATCCGCCTGTGGCTGCAGCGGCGATGAGGTAGGTACCACACTCAATCCTGTCTGAGATTACCGTGTGCTGTCCACCAGTAAGCTCACTAACTCCTTCAATCACGATGGTACTGGTTCCTGCGCCACTGATTTTCGCTCCCAGACCATTTAAAAACTCAGCGAGATCCACTATCTCGGGTTCCTGGGCACAATTAGCTAATACGGTTGTTCCTTCTGCAAGGGTCGCAGTCATCATCAGATGTTCGGTACCACCCACGGTATTAAAATCAAAAACAATATGCGCGCCCTTCAGCCTACCCTTGACCGATGCGCTGACATAGCCATGCTGCATATCAATCTTCGCGCCTAGTGCCTTTAAACCCTTGAGGTGCTGGTCGACCGGCCTCGAGCCAATGGCACAACCTCCTGGTAAAGAGACTTCTCCATGTCCGTAATGCGCCAGCATCGGCCCGAGCACATTGAAAGACGCCCGCATGGTTTTGACAAGATCATAAGGTGCTTTGAAACAGTTAATGGTATTCGCATGAATCTCAACCTTCATACGTTCATCGACTACCACTTCTACCCCAAGAGAACCTAATAATTCTATCATGGTGGTAATATCCCGCAAATGAGGGACGTTAGAAATTGTAACTGGCTCATTAGCTAACAGGGCTCCGGCAAATAACTTCAAAGCCGAATTTTTAGCTCCCGAAGCTTTTAGCTCGCCAGATATGCGCCCGCCTCCGCGAATTCGAAGCTGTTCCATCAGCGATCTATCTCGTCAGGAGTGTGGGTTTTCATTGACACCGCGTGGACTTCACCTGAACTGATATAATCATTGAGAACACCATAAACCAACTGCTGTCTTTTGACTCTGTTCAGCCCAGCAAAGCAGGTAGAAACAATCACTAGAGAGAGGCGGTTACCCTCCATTTCAATATCCAGGCTTTCAGGAGCCAATTCTTTTTCCAGGCGGGTTGTTAGGATGTCTGTGATCATATCAATCTTATCAAGGCAAACACCTATCATAGCACGGTGACTCCCTGAAAATATCTGGAAAAGACCGGAAAGCCAGCAAACTCCGCCTCACCGGAAACCTTGCGAGCAGCCTAGTAACCGCTTTATGATAAACCTACCCAAAGTCACTAACGCCTCTGAGGCTAATACCATCAGCCCACAATCAGCCCAATCAAACAAGAATCCTGAAGCTTATCTGTCTGCTCTGCCGCGGACCTTGAATGCTATCGCCGAGAACATCAACTTACGTGGCGGCCTGCTTTTTAGTACCTTTATCATCACTTCTGGCCTTCTTTTTCACTGGATACTTAATTCCGAAGAATCTACAAAGGAACGCGAGCCGATGTTTGGTAACCAGCCTGATCTGTATCTATTAAATGCATCGATCAGCCAATTCAACCAGCAAGGAAATCTCGACTCGGTGATTGCCGCGCAAAAATTTACCCATTACCCGCTGACCGATGTCACCACCTTAAAACAACCCAATGTCAGACTTTATTCCCTAGGCAACAGTCAACCCTGGAACATAGTTTCCGAAAATGGCCGACTATTATCCTTGTCAGAATATCGCCAGGAAGTGGTTGAACTATGGGATGGGGTACAAGCTGCCAGATTCGACGGAAACCAACAAGCCCTGAGTTTTCAAACTGAAAACCTGCTCGTATACCCTGGCCAGCACCTGGTGAAATGTGACCAGAAAGTTGTTATATCCAACGCAACGAGCGAGACCACCGCCGCAGGAATGCAAGCCCGTTTCGATATCGGTCGCTTCAAATTATACTCTTCAGAAAATCAAAGGGTGGTAACAAAAATCTTTTCTCCCTCATCAGCAACAGAAATTTAAATGAACGCCCGCACCGTTGATGCAATGTGGCGTTTTCCGGTCTGCTTACACCAAACAAACCTTCTGGGTTTTGCTCAATCAGCACCCACCATCGAAGTATTTACGTCATAACATGTTAGACTGCTAAGGCCTAATCTACAGTACAGCTAATGCAGTCTAAATCTCTTAAAACTTTGTCAGCCTTCTGTTTGCTGTATTTCACAGCCGGCCTATACGCTGACCAGAAAACCAATCTGCCGATCACTATCCAGGCCGATAGTGCCACCGTCAGTGAGCTGGAGGGGACATCAGTATACCGGGGAAACGTCATCATTGAACAAGGTGGCTTAAGGATTACAGCGGACGAGATCGTCATTGAAAGTCAATCTCTGAGGCCATCAACCATCATTGCAAAGTCCGTTGACGAATCAACTGGCCATGCTCGATTTGAACAGGCAACCGGAGGCACAAAGGGCAGTATCATGGCCCAAGGCAGGCTCATCCGCTACAACGTAAGCCTGGAAAAGCTGGAAATAATCGGCAAAGCGTTGCTCTCCCAGGGCCCCGATAGATACGAAGGTGATAATCTATCTTATGATCTCCCCAAAGGCTTACTGGTAGTACATAGCAAAGATGATGAAGACGGTAGAATTAATCTGACCATAAACCCTAAACCCTGAACCCTTAGGAAAGCCTTAATTGACTTGTGATCAACACCTCATTGCCAGAAACCTCAAAAAGCAGTACCAGAACAAGGTGGCAGTGCGAGATATTTCTCTTTCCGTCACATCTGGACAGGTAGTTGGCTTACTTGGCCCAAACGGTGCCGGGAAAACTACCTGCTTTTATATGATTGCAGGACTAGTCCGGGCAGACCATGGCAATATCAGCCTGCACGGCAAAGATATATCACGCTTACCCATGCATGCCCGTGCTAAGGCCGGATTAGGCTATCTTCCCCAGGAAGCCAGTATCTTCCGAAAACTATCTGTAAGCGAAAATATTCTGGCTGTACTCGAGGCCGTAACAGATCTGCCAAAATCTGCTCGACTGGATAAAACAGATTTACTACTCAAAGAATTCAACCTTGAGCACGTTAGAAACAGTATAGGACTATCGCTCAGTGGCGGGGAACGACGCCGCGTTGAGATTGCCAGGGCGCTGGCCACTGAACCAAAATTCGTTCTTCTAGACGAGCCCTTCGCAGGCGTCGACCCTATCTCGGTCAATGACATTAAGACCATAATTAAATACCTGGCAGAACAGAATATTGGCATATTGATTACGGATCATAATGTCAGGGAAACACTGGATATTTGTAGCCGCGCCTTTATTGTTAACGATGGCATTATTATTGCCGAAGGTACTAGCCAGGAAGTCCTCGAAAATAACCTGGTGAAATCCGTATATCTTGGTGAAAACTTTAAACTTTAAGCGTAATCCTTCTCACCGAGTCAGAATCTTAAAGTTCAGATGAAACCCTTCTAGCCCAGTGAGAACTTTAAACCTTAAGTGTAATCCTTCTATCCAGGTGAGCGCTTTAAGTGAAATCTTTCCGACCCTGATCAATCTGATTAGGACGGCAAATTCGTCCAACCATTATTCCGACCTGGAAAGCTATCTGCCTAGCGCCTATCGCCTGTCCCTGGCGCCCGGCCGCATGGTAATAGCATAGCCCATTCAAGCGAATCCACCGGCCCATGTATCTTCCGCTGCTCGCCACAAAAAAGAAATCAGCACTACCCCAAAATGTAAGAAGCAAGTTTCATTCCAACAAGTTGAGAAGTATCATTGGCTCATGGCGATGAAACCAACATTAGCGCTCAGGCTCGGTCAACAACTGAGAATGACACCTCAATTGCAGCAAGCGATAAAATTACTGCAGTTATCGACTCTGGATCTGCAGCAGGAAATCCAAGAAGCTCTGGATTCCAATTTGATGCTGGAAGAGATTGACGAATCCGTTGATGATGCCAAGGACGAGTCAGAACAGCTTGAACCATCCAGCAGTTCAACTGAAGAAAGCATCAATAATTCAGATACAGAAAACGCTCCGGCAAAAGAGGACCAGCAGCAATCAGACGAAGAGTCCGCAGTACCTCATGACTCTGAAATTGATGGCGAACTGGTTTCAGATACTTCCGAGGAAATGAGCATCGAAGTGCTGACTGAGGAGCTGCCAATCGATAGCGTCTGGGAAGATGTCTACGATCAGTTACCCAGCGGCAGCGGTGCAAGTAGCTTCAATCATGAAGGTGATGAAGACTTTGCCTCACGAAATGCCAGCGATGAAACCATTCACAGCCACCTAATGGCTCAGATTAACCTCCTAAATCTGACCGATCAGGACTTGTTCATTGCGCATCACCTCGTTGATGGATTGGATGAGGAAGGCACTCTCCAGCTGGACCATATAGATATACTGGAAAGTGCTCCACCAGAGTGGGGACTTGAGGTTGACCAGGTCGAAGCTGTCTTGCACCTGATACAGCACCTTGACCCGCTTGGCATAGCCGCTAAAGATCTGCAGGAGTGTCTGTTGATACAGCTGAAATTCCTGCCTGATTCCACACCAATGAAAAGTGAGGCGATCCTGATCATCAGCGATCATATCGGCAGTCTTGCTTCAAGAGATTTCTCCTCGCTCATTAAAAAAACCCGGTTGACCGAATCAGAATTACAATCCGCCATTAAACTGATCCAGTCCCTGACCCCGCGGCCAGGCGCAGATTTCATAGCCAAAGACGTACAGTATGTCATTCCCGACGTAACCGTGAGAAAAAAGAATGACCGCTGGACGGTTGAACTCAATCCATCGGTTAACCCCAGGATCAGGGTTAACCCTGAGTATTCAGCATTGATAAAAAGAAGCGATAACAGCCCCGACCAACATTACTTAAAAGACCAGATACAAGAGGCAAGATGGTTCATTAAAAGCCTGCAACAGCGCAATGATACCTTGCTGAAGGTTGCCACTAAAATTGTTGAGGTCCAAATAGGCTTTCTGGAATATGGAGCGAAAGCCATGAAGCCTCTGGTATTACATGATATAGCCTCAGACGTTGGTCTGCACGAATCAACTATTTCCCGAGTAACCACGCAAAAATATATTGATACTCCCTTGGGCGTCTTTGAGTTGAAATACTTTTTTTCATCGCATGTCAGCACCAACTCCGGGGGCGAAGTCTCTTCAACGGCAATCAGGGCATTGATAAAGAGCCTTATTGCAGAAGAGAACGTTAGGAAGCCCCTTTCGGACAGCAAGATTGCAGACCTGTTATCCAAAAAAAATGTGAAAGTTGCCCGCCGTACCATTGCCAAATATCGAGAATCCTTATTGATTCCACCATCGAACGAACGCAAACAGCTAGTTTGATTGTTCCATTCATTGATCCTAACAATTCATTGTCTATGAGGAACTAACTGCTTAGTCGGTAGTCGAACAAATTAATACCCCAATACATTTAATGAGAATTGTATATTTATAAGAGGACTTCTTTATGCACATCCATGTCAGCGGTCATCATCTTCAAATCAGTGAATCACTCGAACTCTATGTAAAAACCAAGCTAGCCAAACTGGAACGTCATTTTCAGCATATTATAAACACCGCAGTAATCCTCAGTGTCGAAAAAGGACGACAGAAAGCTGAAACCAAGCTCCACATCTCCGGCGGTGAAATTTTTGCTGAGGCTGAATCTACAAATCTATACAAATCAATTGACTTGATGGCTGCGAAACTCGACCGGCAGATTCGCAAACTGAAAGACAAGCAAATAGGTCATAGACACCAACATCAATAGATTATCACCATGACATCAACTTCCGGTCGGCCTATCCAGGCCCATTGAGATAAAACAGGTTGGTTTAAACAATCATAATTGATCATTTAGCTCACCCAGAAGAAATATAACAAAGAGCCTTGCAAAGCGCTCCAGCAAAAGCTAAACGGCAAGCTCAATAAAAAACTTTAGAAAAACAACTAGAAATCGATCATCAGGTCGTATTTTAACCAAGGTACCTACTGTTCGGAATCGCAATAGTGGGCTCAAGCGGCTATCCACCATTGGCTCAATACCTGCACGGAAAAGCCAAACCATCTATTTTCCTTACATTTTATCTAGAAATTTTTCCAGCGAGTACTGTAACTCAGCTAAAGGGTTGGTATACTTGCGACTCTCTACATTCAGGTTCAACCTCACGCTAGCATGAAAATAGCGTCGATATTATCGCCTTCAAGAACTCATTGCCGTATCGCAGTGAGTAGTAAGAAACGTGCAATTGAAAAAGCGGCCGAGCTTATCGCCAGTAGCGATTCTAGACTGGAAGAAAGTGCGCTGTACAGCCAACTCATCGCTAGAGAAAAGCTCAGCCCGACAGGGTTAGGAAAAGGCATTGCCATTCCCCACTGCAGAATGCCTGGTTGTAATACCATAATTGGATCACTTATTACCTTAAATACACCGATCGAATTCGATGCTATCGACAACGAACCGGTATCAACCCTTTTCGTACTGATCGTTCCCGAAAATGAGACCGTAGTCCATCTCGAGGTCCTGTCTATGCTGGTACAGAATTTCGAAAAGCCATCATTTCAGTCGAAAATTCTAGCTGCCAGTGACTCAGAAAGCCTCTATTTAGCGGCCGTATCTGATTCCCTGTAAACTGCACCAAAGACAGCCATCAAACTGTCAAAAACAAATGATGTATTAAGATGAAAATCCCACCTATAATAAAAGTGGGCTTACTTGGTATCCGCTCATGGCTAGCTTTATTATTATCAGTGGTCGTTCGGGCTCTGGAAAAAGCACAGCACTGCATATTCTGGAGGACCTCGACTATTATTGCATCGATAACCTACCTGCTTCCCTAATCCCAGATTTGGTTGGCAAGGCGGAAGGCCAAAGGAAAACGACTAATATTGCGGTCAGCATTGATGCCCGGAACATCGCCACTGATCTGCAGGAATTTCCATCTAAGCTTGACCAATTGCGGGCAAAAGGTATCACACCAAAAGTTATCTATCTCGATTCTGCTAGCCCAACACTGGTAAAACGGTTTAGCGAGACGAGGAGAAAACATCCTCTAACTTCGAGTGAGACCGGGCTACGCGAAGCATTAGAACTTGAAAGCGAATTGTTAGATGGCATCTCAGAAATCGCTGCTCTTAAAATAGATACCACGAACATGACGATCCACGAACTGCGTGACACGATCAGTTCACGGGTTGCCTTCTCCGATCATGCCTTCGAGATGGGTTTTCAATCGTTTGCTTTTAAAGGCGGCGTCCCTATCGATGCGGATTTCGTATTCGATGTCCGATGCCTGCCAAATCCCCATTGGATTCCACACCTGAGGGCATTAACTGGTATGGACGAAGAAATCATCGCATTCTTAGACCAGCAAAGTGATGTGGTGAAAATGACAGAAGATATTCAAAATTTTGTTGGCAACTGGTTACCCAGTCTCGAGGCAAGCAACAGAAGTTATCTAACCATCGCAATAGGTTGTACCGGAGGCCAGCATCGAAGCGTCTACATCGCAGAAAAATTATATGGCTACTTCAGAACCAACAAAAAGCAGGTGCGAGTACGACATCGGGAACTAAAGCCTGAAAAAACGATGACCAATGATACCCATGCTCAATAAATCAGTACCCATTACTAATCGGCGCGGCCTGCATGCAAGATCAGCTTCAGTACTAGCAAAGACATCTTCGAAATTTAAGTCTGAGATCGGTATTTCCAGCTCTAGCGCAAAAGCAAATGGTAAGAATATTATGTCCCTGCTGCTTCTACAGGCCTCATTTGACAGCAATATCAATATCCAAATTTCTGGAGAAGATGAGGCACAAGCAATGGAAACCATCGTTGCTCTGATCAAAAACAAATTTGGAGAAGAAGAATAGTATCGTGACTGCTTCCCAGGATTTACCCGCCGAACAACTCCACGATTTTATAGAAAGCGGGACTCTCTATAAAATTAAAGGCCTGATCAAGGCTCTTCCCGCTGCAGACGTTGCTCAGTTGCTGTCATCCTCTCCGCCAGAGGAACGCCGCGTACTCTGGGAGTTTTTTGACGAAACGCTGCAGGGCGAGATTATCAAGTACTTTGATCCGGAAATTCTCACTGACCTTCTCAGTGACAAAACAGCTGAAGAGATTGCCCATGTCATTGGCAAAGTTAATGCCGACGATGATTTAACCGATATTATTCAGGGCTTACCGGATAGATTAACCTCTCAGGTCCTTAGTGTGCTCGACAGTTGGGACAGGGAAAGAGTCGAAAACCTCCTGGTCTATGACGAAGATACCGCCGGCGGCCTGATGGATACGCAGGTTATTTCAGTACGTCCACGGGTCACTATCGACGTGGTTCTGCGCTATTTAAGACGCCACGATTACCTGCCAGAAACAACTGACAAGATTTTCGTTGTTGATAACCAGGGACGGTATATTGGGTTTTTGCCACTCTCAACAGTTTTAGTATCAGACCCAGCTACTTCCGTCGCTGAATGCATGAAAACATCCCTAAAAGGTATACCTGCTGACATGTCTGAAACAGATGTCGCCCGATTATTTGAAAGGTATGATCTGATATCGGCCGCAGTGATTAACGATAGGGATCTGCTGGTGGGTCGCATTACCATCGATGATATTGTCGATGTTATTATCGATGAAGCAGATCATTCCATTTTAGGTATGGCGGGACTGAATGAGGACAGCGACCCGTTTGCTCCTATTATGAAGACCACCCGCAGCCGAGCACTCTGGCTTGGCGCTAACCTGATCACTGCATTTATCGCGTCGGCAGTCATCAATATATTCGAAGATACCCTCGAAAAAGTCATCGCCCTGGCTATCTTAATGCCCATCGTAGCCAGTATGGGTGGCGTCGCTGGCAGCCAAACGCTAACCCTCGTCATTCGCAATATGGCCCTTGGAACTTTAAATGCCAGCAACATGGCTTGGCTATTACGCAGGGAATTAGCAGTGGGCGGCCTTAACGGCATATTCTTATCTATCGTCGTAGCCGCCGTGACCGCCATGATTTTTAACGACCCTATTCTCGGTGCGATCATTGCGTTTGCGCTTGTCATTAACCTGGTCATCGCCGCACTAAGCGGTGTTTTGTTACCTGGAATTCTAAAAGCTCTGGGGATTGACCCGGCCATCGCTGGCACCGTAGTGTTAACTACTATCACAGACGTCGTTGGCCTGCTTTCCTTTCTCAGCCTGGCAACTTACTTTTATGCGTAAAAAAAACCAAAATCCCGCAGGCCATCTTCAAGAACAGGTGGTCAGCAAGACACAGCGAAAAAAAGAAGCGGATGACATTCGCTCTCTCGGCGAAAGACTCTGCCAATTGACAGACGCGCAACTACAAAAATTGCCCTATCCAGAATTGCTGGTGGCAATCAAGGACTATCGAAAAATCAACAAAGGCAATGCCCGCAAGAGGCAACTGCAATTTATCGGTAAACAACTAAGAAAACTCGATCTGGACCCGGTGGTTAGAATAATCGAGCGTTATGACAGCGCCAGTCGTTCCCATTTGCTTAAAATGAAACGTCTTGAAGCCTGGCGCGATGGCCTGCTAAGCGATGAACCAGCCACTCTCACTGAAATCGGTGAAGTCCACCCGGAAGTTGACAGGCAGCAACTTCGGCAACTCGTCAAGGAAGCCAGAAAAGAAGCGGACCGGTTTGAAACCGACCCTTCTAGTTCACGCACTTGGTTCAGGAAGCTATTTCAATATCTAAAAGCTCTGGATGACGCGGATTAAAGGTTCCTCATTCGCCAGGCTGGCACCTGCATTCTTGCCTCAGCGACCTCATCTAAATCAATTTCTGTAATGATTACGCCTTCCCCTTCTAACCGTTCCGCCACCACCTCCCCCCAGGGATTTACCACCATACTATGACCATACGTTTCCCGACCTGAATCGTGACATCCAACCTGGCATGCGGCTACAACAAAGCAGAAGTTCTCTATAGCTCTGGCCTGCATCAGAACCTGGTAATGAGCTTGTCCTGTAACACGAGTGAAGGCTGAAGGTACGGCCAGAATTTCAGCTCCAGCAAGAACCAAATCACGATACATTTCCGGGAATCGGATGTCATAGCAAACACTCAATCCAACCGCGCCGATGGGCGACTCGACCACTTCCAGCGTATTACCTGCTTCAAACCGGTCCGATTCGCGATAGCGTTGCTGATTATCATTAACATCAACGTCGAACAAATGTATTTTGTCGTAACGGGCAATCTGCTTTCCCTGTTGATCGAACACTAATGATGCTGCTCGGACCCTGTCCTCTTCTACTCTCACACCATCGGGACGAGCCGCCAAAGGGACCGTTCCAGCAAAAATACAACAATCCAATGCAACCGCCTGCTCAGCCAAAAAAGATCTGATTCGGCTAGGCTCTGACAGTTCATCGCGACCAATCTCTAAACAGCCGAGTGTACCAAAGGCTGCAAAATTCTCGGGCAAGAATATAGCATCCACTGAGGTAGCCATTAAATCTACAAACAATTCAGACAGCTTGGTCAGGTTGACCTCGACTTCCATACTACTGGTCATCTGCACTACAGCGATACGCGAACGAGTCACAACCCTGCATCCGGTTTTTCTTGTGGCAGATCTCGAACCGAGGCATCGAACATCGATACAAACTTTATTTCAGGTTCATCAAGACTGCCTAAAATTTCATACTTCAGGCTGGTGATATTCTGAATCTGGTCTTTAAATATTCTCTGCGCCAGAAATACACCTGCTGCCGAAATGGGTCCAACAGCAAAGGCCGTATAAGCCGCGTACCATGGCAGGTTCTTGTTTACTGGTAGTGTTACAATTAAATCAGCATCTATGGTCTCACTGATCAAATTCAGGTTCCCAGCAAGGGTAAATTGACTCCCTGCGCCAACTAAAACAACCGGTTCTATAACATCGATGCTACCTTCACGCATCAACACTGAACCGGTAACAGCATTAAAAGATTGGCCTTCTTCAAGCAACCCGGAAAAATCTAATCGAAAACGCTTGGCGATTTCGGCAAAATCAAATATTCCCAACAGTTTCAGGGGACCGGTGCTAGCTTCAGCCTGAACGATACGACCCTCACCACCTTCTATACTCAACTGTCCAGATAAGTTCTCAATACTGAGATTCAATGGTGATCCGGGCCATTCTAAACTGGACTTGAAGTTAAACTGCTGGCCTTCAATTGCTGCTGCATAGCCCCAGGCTTCAAGACTATCTCGAAGTTCCGGTACGCGAATAGTTCCACTGAATACGGTACTTTCCTGACCCTCCACATTGATCCATGCAAAGCTGTCTGGGGTATCGATCTGCATGCCTTTTACTGTGGCAGTTAATTCTTGAATCTCCCCGCCAGTCTCATTGGGCAAAAACAAAAAAGACCAGGCGCCATAATCTTCGTCATCATAGATAATCTGATCAGCCTTAAAACGCAGCGGCACGAACATCTCCGATGATACCAAGGAAAGAGGATCAGCATTCGCGTCCCCTAATTCTGACTTCAGACGCAGATACTTGAGCTGAACATCTAATGGTTTCGATTCGTCATCAAAATCAGTGAACTCGCCCAGTATCTCTTCATTCTCCAGCGCGACCTGCCAGGCTTGCTCCAAAGGTTTGATCTTAACGGCAATTTCTTCTAATTCGAATTCATAGATATTTAACCGATCAACCATCACATCTATGGACTTCAGGTGGCTTTTTATGCCGGACTCTACCGACAAATCTGTCTTGCTTTCCAGTTCTTCAAAAAACATATTCCACTCTGACAGGGATAGAAATGGCAAAGAACCCGTCACCCGAATAGCATCGAAGGCACTCGCTTCATTCCTGAATTCACCCAGGTAAAGCCGACCCCCAACCACGGTACCCTCCACCAATTTTAAATTACCAGACACGCTCTGTTCCAGTGCAAAGCTAGCCACTGATGGACCGGGCCCTAAGATCTGCTGATAAATAAAATCGCGTTGAGTGTCCGCCGTGATCTTACCCAAGGGTGGCGGCATATCGATGTTTATACCAACCAAATCACTGGATACCTCAATTGTCGGCCTGTTATCTCTACCACCATATGGCAGCGTCAGGAGAGCCTTATAATCACTCGTGCCATGAACAAATTGTAGCAGCGAAAGATCCAACCACTTGTTGGCGTTATCAACCTCTGCAGTGCCATCCAGCAAAACCAGAAAAGCGCCCGACTGACCCAATAGAGTCGTTTCAATATGACCTTCCGCCGGTCCCTCAAACAAAGAACAGGAAAAATATTCGCTGCTTAACCCTATTTTCGACTGATACCTGAATGAACCGCTGAGTTCCTCAATGGCCAGATCTAAATCCATCAAATCAAACTGAACATCTGTAAGATCAACTTGACTATCTATCAAAGGTGGCGCAGTTGCAGATGCACCAATACCAATTGATAACTGTATACCCGCTTTCATTGACCCCCGACCGCCCCAATAATCCGCTGCTCCTGATATGCTGTTTCGAAGCGGTGTTTCCTTGAAAACCTTAAAGCCATCAGCAAAAGGTCCAGATAAATCAGCTGAAATTTCAACCCATTCTGGCGGGGTATCATCCGTTTGGTGAATACGAAGCGAAGCATTCTCAACCTCAGTATCAAATATCTCTCCTTTTAGCCGGTCTGCAAAAACCCCTCGGTTATTGATATAAACCGTTCCCTGAAGGGCTTTTATTTCTGGCCATAAAGGCTGATATTTAAGCACCGCAGCATTTGTCTGAATCTGGATTTCATAGCTTTTCTCTGCTTTAGGTGCCGATCTATCAATCGATCCATGCACCAGTAACCCGGCTTTATCAGCCTGACCAGAACGAATAGCTGCAGCAATCCAACTTCTTGTTTCTATCGGGACTGTCAGAGGAATAAAAGGCGCTAAAGATATCAAACTGGCATCCTGCACCCCCACAGACAGCCCCCAGGTTCTCTGCAATTTTTCCTTATGCAGGTCAATCAACAGCTTACCCTTAGCCTCAAGCTCACCTGATGTAACTCTTAACGGCCCTGAGAAGATCTGTACACCCTGCTCATGAACTCGATAGGCTAACCTTCCCGTGCTGGTATCCAATTGCCAGGGTAATTCATACACATTCGGAAAGTGGATTTCATTCTGGTCACTATTTAGATCAAAGAAACCCGCCTGCAACCCCACGCTCAAGAAACCTTTAATGCCCTCCAACCCGGGCACACCATTTTGAGCACGCAACTTCAGTTCATCTACATTCGCTACAAACCACAAAGACTCTTTGATACTACCCGAATCAACCCAAAGACCGATTTCGGACATTAACACCTCAGCCTCGATTGGACTGATCCCCGTGCCAACCTGACTCTCACTACCCAGCTCAGCCTGCAGGTCGAACAATAGCGTTAACCAGCGCTGCTCGATCCTTAAGGACGGCAAGGTTGCGGCGAGGGCAAAGTCATCCTGGGATGTTTTCTCGATTCCGATAGACAGCCCAGTAAGTTCGATCGGCTCACCGGCACCGGTCATGGCCAGTTCAGCTACCTGAATGGCAGCGACTCCTTTCCCCAGGTCTCCTGAAACAGCAAAATCAGTTGTCAGCAAAGTGCTTTGGGACTCTGCCAGATTCAAACCAGAGACAGTAAGTTTCACTTGGGAATCGATAGCACCTTTATCTAACTGCAACCATGCTTGGCCATCAAGAAGCGCATCTGCTGTCCTGCTATCTTCTTTTAATGGCGGGTAAAGCGTTGCCAGTTGTATGTCTTCGAGGCTTAAATAAGCGCTCATTGAGACAGAGCCGATAGAGCTCAATTGTCCCTGAAAGGAACCAGACAAAAACATCCTCGAAGGGCGCCCGGACGAATCTTGTGAGTTCACCTCAACCACGCCCAGGGCTGCGTCGAACGCACCACCAGATTCGTCCGCTCTGATTTCAATTCCGGTTTGAGGCCCCACAGTAGAAAACAAGAAGCTCCCCTGGCCTGTATCAACATGAATCTCGAGAGCTGATATCTCTAGGACATCCACATAGGAAAGTAGGCGGGTAAAATCCGATAAACTGCGAGAACCAGATCCCTGCATACCAGAGACACTCCAAGCACCCTCTTTGTTTTTACTAACCTTTAATGAAACAGTATTGACTACTACTCGACTGAGCACTGGGAAAAACTCAGTTAAAGAGCGCCAAGAACTCAACTTCAATTCTACCCGCTGAGCTGAGATCGCCGCACTTTCCGCCTCACCCAGAACCAGCCCCTGCAATACAATAGTCGGATCGAGAATATCCCACTGCCCGGCTATAAACCGTGTGCTAAACCCGATACCGAGGATCTCTGATACCTGATCCTCTACATCCACCTTATAAAAACTTAATAATCCAATCGCCAGTCGACCGAAAGTGACGTATGAAGCAAGCAACAGTAACACTGAAAAAATCAGCACCTGAACAAACCTGGAGATTACTTGCCGGGTCATAAAGGGCTATTGCACCTCAGTCTGCTGAAGCAACCTGAAATCGCCCATACTAAAATTTTCATGCACCTTTAATTTCATGGTTACGGCATGATCGCTACTCAGATCCAAAACTTCACTTTGATAGTCGCAATAGATTCTATCTACGAGTTCCTGTGCTGCTAACACCTGACAGGTAAGGTTTTTAAATTCAAGCCTGCGCCTGTAGACCTCCCTGAATACCGCTGCTGCAAGCGCGTCAATTGAATCAACAATCCCGACGCCGTAGCAGTGCGAACAGGGTTGGGACAGCAGCATCTGTAAACTTTTTCCCGACCTTCTTCGGGCAATCTCTACCAAACCAAGTGTGGACACGTTGGAATGACGGGTCGGGGCTCGGTCTTTTAACAGCCCGGCTGACAGGCAATCCAATAATGCCTGTTTATCCTCGTCCGTTTCCATATCAATAAAATCGACAACAATAATTCCACCAATATTACGCATTCTAAGTTGCCTTGGTATCGCCGTTGCGGCTTCAAGGTTGGTCTCCAATACTGTTTCAGCCAGGTTTATGGTACCCAGGTAAGAACCCGTATTAACATCTATTGTGGTCATAGCCTCTGTCTGTTCAATGACCAGGTAAGCACCTGATTTCAAGGAGACCTTTGATTTTAACGCGGCCTTTAGCTGTTCCTCTAACCCATATCGATCAAACAGGTTCTGCCCTGGAGGTACCTTGGTTAGATTACCCAGTTGGGATGGCAAAAAAGCGGCAATAAAATCCTGCACCTCTGACTGGGTCTGATCATCATCAACGGTTATGCCAGTTACATCACTGCTCACTATATCGCGAAGAACTCTCAAGGGTGCCGGCAAGTCTCGGTGGAGCAAGGTTCCAGTGGATTCCGAACGAAACCGCATTTGAATTTCCTGCCACCTGACGGTCAATTCACCGACATCTCGCTGCAGATCCTCTGGACTGACACCCACCGCAGAGGTACGGGCTATAAATCCAGAAGATGTATTACCCTTACAAGCAGTCACGAGGTCCTTCAGACGTTGTCGTTCAATTTCATCCTCGATTTTGACCGAGACTCGAATGGAGGCTGAGCTAGGGGTCATCACCAGATAACGCGAAGCTAGAGTAATTTTAGTAGTGACCCGGGCTGCCTTATTGCCAATTGGCTCTTTAGTGACCTGGAACAGCAGTTCCTGCCCCGGTCTAATTCGTTGCTCTATATCTGCACTTTGCTCAATATCTTCATCTAAAACTTCTGTGCTTCCTGCTGCCGCAGTTCGCGTCCGGAAATCACTCCCTGGGAGAAAAGCATTTTCACTGTCGCTAATTGAAACGAACGCACTTTGCAGGCCCTTGACTACACGTTGGACGGTACCCTTGTATATATTACCTACCATGGTCTCGGCATGACTGCTTTCAATCAATACTTCCTGGAGTAAACCGTCTTCCACCAAGGCCACTCGACATTCTACTAGCGAAGAATTTATCAATATTTCTTTTTTCATAACAAGAACACTTAATTAGTCCTGTACCGGAAGACAACCCAGCTGTGTTTATCGGTACTGGTCATACACCCCACTAGAAATAAAATCGCAAGCGCTGGCCTGATTATCTGCTAATGCCTAACCCTAAGGGCTTGAATGCCATATCGCCCCAGCAAGGCAGCGGTTTCGAACAGTGGCAAACCTACCACATTACTGTAACTTCCCTGAATATTCTTCACAAAAACAGCACCCAGTCCCTGAATCGCGAACCCTCCTGCTTTATCTCGTGGTTCACCTGAATCCCAATAAGCTATCGCTTCTGCCTCGGAGATGGGCCTTAATGTCACTGACGTTGTAACCACCTGAGAGATCATACTGTCGTCATTTGCCACACAAATCGCTGTTACTACCTGGTGGATTCGATTGGACAGTCTCGCCAGCATCTCAATCGCATCAGTTCGGTCCCTTGGTTTACCCAAAATAGAAACATCGTCAAATACAATGGTATCAGCCGCCAGAACCAACCTATCAGAGGCGATTTTACAACTCGCTTTCTGCCCCGCCAGCCGCTCTACTAAATCAATCGGCTGCTCCTCAGCGTTGATGGACTCATCTATATCGGCTGGATCAACCCTGAATTTGATACCTATTTGACGCAATAGTTCCGCACGCCTTGGTGATGCCGAAGCAAGCACTAATTCCACCATAATTTTTTACTCTCCTATTGAAATAAAATGGACGTGCCCCTTCATGAAACCCAGGCGCAGCTAGGTGGCAATCTACCTTAGTTAATAAAGCGCCTTCGCAGCCATCGCAGTCCCAGAAAAACCCAGGGCCAGACAAGCCCACTGACCAGGGGGATTAAGAAACTTAACCAACTGAAACTTCCTTGCGATAACAGCAGGATCACGACGAGGACAGCGAGCTGTACTAAGCTCAGCATCACCGCAACTAAGATAGCTTGTTGCCAGACCGCCAACATACGTACCTGCTGGTAAGATGCCGAGGTAAAACTGGAGGCTATCACCAAGCTCAAAGCATGCAGGCCAAATAAAGAACCCAGCACCAGATCTGCTATCAAACCCGTAGCAAAAGCTGTCAGCAATCCAATTCTGTCTGGCAGGGCAAGGGTCCAGTAAATTATCACCAGAGCCAGCCAATCAGGACGCAGATAGCCTAACTCTGCAGGAATTCCAGAGGGTAAAGGCAGGATAGCCAGTATCAATGCCAACAGAAGGGTTATTGCAATAACCCAGTTACCCCTACTGGTAACATTAACAGCCATTATCGTTTTCTTCTCATAAAGCCCTGAGGACTAACCCAGTCATCGCCTTTAGCAGCGTTAATTAACATCATCTTTTACGTCACTGGAAGATTCTGTAGGCTTAGCCGCCGAAAATAAAATCAGAACATGATTTCTCGATCCAAGCTGAGCTAAGGGTTCGGCGCTAATCGTAGCGAAAGGGTTCCCAGGAGACGGTTCAAACTGACTTATAACAGCCACTGGGTAACCACTGGGAAACACCTGCCCTAATCCTGAAGTCACTAGACTATCACCCACCTGCAAATCAGCCGTGATCGGCACATGCCTACCCACCAGGCTTGTCTTTTTGCCACCGCCTTCGACAATAATCTGTAGACCACCCCTCAAAGTCCTTACTGGTACTGCCTGAGTTTGATCCGAGATCAATAATATTGTGCTGGTGCCCAAGGTAAGGGCAACAACCTGGCCTATCAGGCCACGTTCATCTATCACTGCCTGGCCGATACTGACGTTATCATTAGATCCCTTGTCAACAATGATTCGCGAGCGATTCGGATCAGGGTCTACGCCTATAATTTCTGCGATCAAGACCTTTTCCTGAACGCGCTCGGCCGAACCCAGGAGTGCTCTCATCCGATTATTTTCATCCAGGAGAGCAGCCATTTTCTGAGTACGGGTCTGCATCTTCAAAATCTCTCTTTTCAGTTGATCGATTTCATCCTTGAGTGCACTGCGCGTTGCGAAGAAACCAGAAAAGCTATCCGCTGCCTCATTCGGCAATGTTGAGATTACCAGGACCGGCTCCATAGCAGCGCCGGCAACTTGTCTAAAGAATTGCAACCAGGGGGTGTAGGCATCTACGCTGATCAGCATGAAACAAGCAAGAATGAGTGCACTGGTTTGAATACCGCTGCCATCTCGTTTTTGAAAAAGCGCTTTCATCGCCCTACCTGTTTGCGCTTGGAAAAAGCTGTAATCATATTAGCCTCAGGCGATGCCAGGGTAATATTATTTAAAATGCAAAAATGTCACTGACACCCAAGTTATCCATGATCTCCAGGGCTCGCCCACCTCCCCTGGCAACGCAGGTCAAGGGATCTTCAGCTACAATCACCGGCAAACCAGTCTCATTTGCCAGTAACCGGTCCAGCTCTCTAAGTAAGGAACCCCCTCCGGTCAGGACCAAACCAGATTCAGCGATATCTGAGGCAAGTTCCGGCGGTGTCTGCTCTAAAGCACTCTTGACTGCTTGAACTATAATGTGAAGTGGTTCCTGCAATGCCTCCAGAATCTCATTGCTGTTTAAGGTAAAACTTCGCGGAATTCCTTCTGCCAAATTACGACCTCGAACATCAATCTCTCTCACTTCAGACAGCGGAAAAGCGGTACCAATTTCCTTCTTAATACGTTCTGCTGTGGCGTCACCGATCAAGCTTCCCTGGGTCCTTCGAACATAAGCAGTGATTGACTCATCGAAGCGGTCTCCACCCACCCTCACAGATTGCGAATAAACCACGCCATTAAGCGATAAAACCGCTATTTCAGTCGTTCCACCGCCGATGTCAACCACCATGGTTCCGATCGCTTCATGAACAGGAAGGCCCGCACCAATAGCTGCTGCCATCGGCTCTTCTATCAATCTGACGTCACGAGCACCTGCACTTATTACCGACTCACGAATAGCTCGCCTTTCTACTTCTGTCGCCTGGCAAGGCACACAAACCAAGACTCTTGGGCTAGGCCGAATAAAGCTGTTTTCATGAACCTTTTTAATAAAATGCTGTAACATTTTTTCTGTTACCTGAAAATCTGCAATAACACCATCTTTCAATGGTCGTATCGCCGTAATGTTACCCGGGGTCCGCCCCAACATGCGCTTGGCGTCATTTCCAACAGCCGCGACTGACTTCTGGTTATTATGCTGCCTTATGGCCACAACCGAGGGCTCATTAAGTACGATGCCCCTTTCACGGACATAAATAAGCGTATTGGCTGTTCCAAGATCAATGGAAAGGTCATTTGAAAAAAGCCCACGAATTTTTTTGAACATGAAACAACTCGAATGAAGAACCGCTGATTCTTTAGCTTAGAAAATTGCTGCACAACCCCTGAAGAGATGGTTCTGCTTCGGATAGAACTCTATCATTTTCAGTCCGTCTGGTTCAAGAGGTAACATCCTTAAGGCACTGTTATTGAAGATATTTTTAACCAATTAATCAAGAAATAAGGGGTTCTGAGGCTGGACTGGTTTATAATGAGGCCAATATTACTCCGATGATTTGCAGATACGCTTCAGAAGCATTAGGATTTCACGCTTTTAAATCAGAATAATCTGAGAATTTTTCTATGATTAGTAATGAGGAACTCGACCTTTTAGGCGACTTGGCACAGCTATCTCTAGACCCGGACAGTCGGGAAAGCACCCTTGCCGCCATTAACGAGGTGCTCGAGCTAGTGGCAACCCTGAATGCTGCCGAGTGTGAAAACGTAAAACCACTAGCACACCCACTTGAAACTGAACAAATGTTGCGCCCCGACGCTGTCAGTGAAACTAACCAGAGAGACAAATTCAGTCAAGTTGCACCCTTATTTGAAGAAGGCCTTTACCTCGTACCGAAGGTCATCGAGTGAACCTAAATAATGCTACCATCTCCGAGCTGCATCAATTACTGATAAGCAAAGCCATTTCCGCGAAGGAACTCACCAAGCACTTCCTCGACAGAATTGCTGAACACGATAATCAGATCAACAGTTTTATCACAGTCACACCAGATATCGCTCTAGAGCAAGCCAAAGCAGCAGACCGGGCCCTGGCTAGCGGCAAGCATACTATGCTGACCGGCATTCCCCTCGCACATAAAGATATTTTCTGTATCGATGGAATCCGCACAACCGCCGGGTCAAAAATTTTAGCTGATTTCATCGCTCCCTACACATCAACCTGCATCGACAAATTAAATAACGCGGGCAGCATCACCCTCGGTAAAACAAATATGGATGAATTTGCCATGGGTTCATCCAACGAGTCGAGTTTTTTTGGGCCCGTCAGTAACCCCTGGGATAATACCAAGGTCCCCGGAGGTTCTTCGGGTGGATCAGCGGCTAGCCTAGCAGCCTCATTATGTGTTGCCAGCACAGGCACAGATACCGGAGGCTCCATCAGGCAACCGGCTTCCATGTGCGGGCTCACTGGCCTGAAACCCACTTATGGACGAATATCGAGGTGGGGCATGATAGCCTTCGCATCGAGTCTGGATCAGGCTGGGTCCTTCACCCGAACCGCTGAGGATGCTGCTATTTTATTGGAGTATATGGCGGGTCACGATAACAAAGACTCCACCAGTCTCAATCTTAGTGTTCCAAGGTATACTGCGGCCCTCTCTAAACCACTTGCCGGGGTGAAAATCGGCCTCTGTTCTGACTACTTCAAGGAGGGACTGGATTCAGAGGTAGAAAACCTGGTTCTCGAGGGCATCAGAGAACTGGGCCGAATGGGCGCAGAAATCTCAGAAATAGAGCTACCCCATACCAAATTCAGCCTTAGCTCTTATTACGTGATTGCTCCGGCTGAATGTTCCGCCAATTTATCTCGTTATGATGGTGTCAGATATGGTTACCGGTGTGACAACCCCGTCAACCTGGAAGACCTCTACAAAAGATCGCGCAGCGAGGGCTTTGGCACTGAAGTAAAGAAAAGGATTATGGTGGGTACGTTTGCACTCAGCGCCGGATACTACGATGCCTACTATCGGAAAGCCCAACAGATCAGGCGGCTGATCAAAAATGATTTTATATCGGCTTTCAAGCAGGTTGATGTCATCGTTGGGCCGACAGCGCCGGGAACCGCCTTCCCTCTAGGTGCAAAAACCAATGATGCCGTCTCCATGTATCTGCAGGACATTTATACCATCGCAGCGAGTCTCGCTGGCGTCCCGGCCATGAGTATTCCAGTAGGGTTAAGTAAAGGCTTGCCGGTGGGATTACAACTCATCGGCAACTATCTGGAAGAAGCAAAATTACTACAGGTAGCCCATCAATTCCAGCAGCAAACAGACTGGCACAAGCAACAACCGCAGAGCTTCATGTGATGAACATCCCTGATGGTTGGCAAATCGATATCGGCCTAGAAATTCATGCTCAGTTGAATACCCAGAGCAAGATATTTTCCGGTGCTAGCACCCTTTTTGGTAGCGATCCTAATATCCAGGCGAGCGCAGTAGACCTGGCCCTTCCAGGGGTTTTACCGGTGGTTAATGAGGCTGTGTACGCAAAAGCAATCCGCTTTGGCCTGGGTGTTTCCGCTGAAATCGCGCGGATTTCAGCATTCGACCGAAAGAACTACTTCTATCCCGATTTACCAAAAGGCTACCAGATTACCCAGATGGATCTACCTATTGTCACCGGTGGACACATCGATATCTTTCTTGAGGATGGCACAGTCAAGCGAATTCGGATTACCCGTGCTCACCTTGAAGAAGACGCTGGCAAATCTCTTCATGAGGACTTCGATTCATTTACTGGCATAGACCTTAACCGGGCAGGCACACCGCTCTTAGAAATAGTCTCTGAGCCGGATATCAAATCAGCCTATGAAGCCGTCGCCTATGCCAGAAAAATACATCAGCTGGTGACCTACCTGGATATCTGTGATGGCAATATGTCTCAGGGATCGCTTCGATTCGATGCCAATATTTCCGTCCGGCGTGAGGACTCAGCTACGCTGGGCATCAGGGCTGAAATCAAGAATTTAAATTCATTTCGTTTCCTCGAACGAGCGATAGTTTACGAAACCGACCGGCAAATCAGCCTGCTTGAGGCTAACAAGAGTGTCCCGCAAGAAACCCGCCTATATGATCCAGGTAAAGATGAAACCCGGCCCATGCGCAGTAAAGAGACAGCAACAGATTATCGTTACTTCCCGGAACCCGACCTGCTACCCGTTGTCGTTACAGATGAAAAAATAAACGCCATAAAAGCTGAAATGCCAGAACTGCCAGCGGAAAGATGTCAACGGTTTATCGATGAATTTAAGCTTACGGTAGCCGATTCGAATTTATTAGCTAGTGACCGCAACCTCGCTGACTATTTCGAAATCGCCGCAGAAAACTCGAAAAACGCCTTACTTTCTGCGAACTGGGTCAAAAGTGAACTACTCGGCCATCTGAATCGAGATTCCCTCAGCATTAAGGACTCGCCAGTCAGTGCAATTCAACTCGGGGAATTAGTCTCTCTTATCGGCGCTGATACCATATCGGGCAAAATCGCCAAAGACGTCTTTTCGGCTCTTTGGGCGGGCGAGGCGACCTCTGCAACGACTTATATCGAGCAGCATGGCTTGCAGCAATTAACCGACCAATCCGCGCTTGAACCACTCATTCTTGAAATTCTGAATGCAAACCCTAAACAACGTCAACAACTGCTCTCGGGTAAACACAAATTAATGGGCTTTTTCGTAGGCCAGGTTATGAAGCAGACCCAAGGCAAGGCGAATCCACAACAGGTTAATACCATCATCAAACGTCTGTTGCAGGAAAGCCCCTGACCTGAAGATATTTCTTTGCCTAGGCGCTGGCAAATTTCTCAAGAAAATTCAATATCCGAGCCGCATTGACACCCAGATCACTCTGCCCCACTCTGGACACTGATCTGACATCGATGATCGACTTGCTGCCCTCAGCACGAATCCGCACCACCAGGTCATCTTTAAAGCCAAACCAGAATGTCGTTGCGGTGGCTTCAATCAAGCCGATTCGACCTGAAGCAATTATATCTAGCCCCATGTCTTCTAAGACTGTCCTTGCTCTGGCCTGGGCTTCTTGTACTGACATATCACTAACCAGTGACTGAACTTCAGGATAAAACTCCTCCTGTAACGCAGCCATTTGCTCTGCCGTATGGTCCGCATCAGCGTATTCCAGGTCATTCATGGCATGGATTCGTCTTTTAACCATCAGCTCAAACTCAGGTGGCTCAACTGTATCCGTGGATATATCATGGATTGGTGGCACACTACCCACCTTAAGCAATTGAGGAATCATTGCCGCGACTGGCAAAGCAGCCAAAACCAAAGCGACCAGTAGCACCTTTCGATCAGCGGACAGCTGTTTACGGACCGCTGCGATCAGCATTACCAGCCCCGACAGCCATATCAGAGCCGAGCCCAGAATAGCGACGCCCAAACTTCCCAGAGATGGCAGCAGGGGCACCCAGCCAAAGCGATAACTCAGTGGACTAAAGGCCATAATTAGTACCATACAGACAGCCATTAACAAAAGGACCTTACTGCTCGTTTTACTTTCACTCATTTTCAACTCTTTTTACTGATTTAATTGGCTACATTTAAGCGCTTCGCGCTGATCATTTATTTTATCATGCCAAGGCCTTTCCTGGCCCTATCATGTTCTTCAACCCAGTTGCTCCTGACCTCGACTAAATACCTGCACGGGTTTCTGCAAGGTAGTCAAATCCTGTAACGGATTACCATCACACAAAAGCAAGTCAGCCGATAAACCAGGGGTAATCTGCCCGGTTTCCTGTTTCAGGCCTATGGCATCTGCACAATCACTCGTTGCGGCTCGCAACGTTTCAACGTTGGACAACCCGGCCAGAACAGAGAAAACCGCCAATGCAGAACTCAATTCATGATGCCATACATTGGGTATGCCTGCGTCCGTCGAGGCGATTAAGCGACAGCCTGCCTTTCGCATTCGTGAAAAACGCGTCGCTAACGCCTTCTGCACATTTGCATTACCGATATGGCGCCGCCAACCTGAATTCACCGTCGGCGATACCCAAATTCCCTTTTGCGCGATCAGGGCGGCGATGCCTTCATCATAGTCTGCTCCCCAGCCATTCGGCCCTACCCAGGAACAATGCTCTATGGTGTTGACGCCAGCCACGGCAGCATGGTGTATACCGCTAACGCCGTGGCAGTGTGCTGCCACTTTGAACCCTTTAGCCCTCGCCTGCTCTACAATAGCAACCATGGTAGCCTCATCAAATTGGGCATCAACTGGCCTACTGCCCGGAGTAATACTGCCCCCGGTTGCCATTATTTTTATCAAGTCAGCGCCTGCCTCGATCTGACGGTCCATCACCACCTGGGCCGAGTTAACATCCGTGCACTCTCCTCCCCAGAAGTGACAGTGACCCTTTTCTGAGGTTATCGGCTGACCAGAACAAAGCAAACGTGGGCCCGGTATTTCTCCTGCATTGATGCGATCACGTATTTTTAGTTCCAGCCAGCGACCTCCACCAAGATCCCTGGCAGAGGTAATCCCTGCCTTAACCATCAGCCCAGCACGATCAGCCATATGCTGCAGTTGTAAGTCAACAGCTACCTTTCCATGAGCAAACGGATCCATCTCTGCAGGGTCAAGACAAAGATGGATATGAGCATCAATTAACCCTGGCACTATATAGCAGCCTTCATAGTCCCGAGTTGGCACTCCAGCTACTTTTTCATCCGCTGAAGTCAGCTTTTTTATGCGCCCCTGAGATATCAGTACAGCATCATAATCCGAAGAAATTTCGTCGGAAACCCCGTCCCAGATTTTCAGGTTTCTTAACAGCAATACTAATCCCTCAGAATACGTTGGCCCGCAACAAACCATATGTTCATACCAGCAGACGGTTAGGTCTATCAACAGTCAGGCATGGATCCATTTAAAATCATCACCCTAGCCTGATGATAAGCCTTTGCCTCAGTGTAATGATCTTCCACCAGAGGTCACAAAGAAGGCAATCGCTATTTATTTTACAGCCAATAAAAGGCAGGTACCATGATGAACTGATCATTGAGTGTGCAACCGATTTATTTCCAGTAAACCAACCAGAATCAAATCATCCACAACATGATTGAAAATATTCTGCCGGTCAAAGAGATGAACAAATCCACCTGTTCCAACCACGAGAGGCTGTTCCTGTTCAGAAGAGAATACCTGTTCCGTTATCCTTGAAACTATTTCCTTCAGCATGCCGACATTTGACCAGTACAGGCCAGATTGAATGCTTTCAACAGTGTTGGTACCCAGCGCGGTACGCACGGGTTTTATTTCAACAGAGGGTAACTGCGCTGTGCGCATTTCCAGTGCTTCCATTGATAGTCGAACGCCTGGAAGGATATTCCCACCAAGAAATACCTTGTCTTTACTAATCGCACAAACCGTCGTCGCAGTACCGAAATCAGCGACAATCAAATTACGGTCAGGAAACAACTTGATGGCACCAACTGCATCGGCAATCCGATCCGCGCCAACCTCTTTAGGGTCTCGATATTGGATTTTCAAACCCGTCTTTACGCCAGGACGCAACACCAGCGGTTCAATTGCAAAATATTTCTGCGCACAGGCACGAAGTGAATACAAAAGATCCGGCACCACACAGCAAACAACAATCTCAGTAAGGCCTTGTGGGTCAACATTATTTTCCCGCAATACACTTCGGAAAAATACACCCAGTTCATCCGATGTACTGCGTAACTGAGAAGTCCGCCGAAATTGGCAAATAAGCTCACCTGACTCAAAAACCCCGCCAAATACCTGAGTATTTCCTACATCAAGACACAATATCAATGCATCCTCTCCTTATTCTGTTCACCAATATAAGTCTTACGAGTGGACTTTTGCTTATCTCCCAGAACAAATTTACTGGGTCTGCCAAGGTCAGAAAATTTAATGACCGTAAAACCACAATTGACCTTTAAAGCAGGTCGCTGTGATCCTGATTTATAGGTAGGAAACCTCATCAACAGAGCGAAATTAGCCCACACCAGCGTCATTAAGCGGCTCGAAGACAATGTCTGGCGGGCAAGTAAATTTAGAAACGGGTCGTGGTGGTCATACAATCTGATTTTTTGCGGAGCAGTGCTTTGTATTTCCCGAGTGGCAAGCAAAACACACAAACACTGCCACATTGCCTCGCCAATACAATCAAATGTCGCACCGGCGGTAGTATCAAATCTAGTGGTACCTGTCCTCATAGGATCAAGTCCTTTGCTTGTACGTTAACCTCGTAAACCTCGTTATCTCCCGTACCTGGCAGATTGCTTTAGTCGGGAACTCGAATATTATGAAAGTTACTTGCTGGTATCAACTCTGTTTACGTTTACATCAAAAAAATCTTCATTCCTGGTCCAATTTCGGTAGAATGCGTCTCTCGGGCCTGTAGCTCAGTTGGTTAGAGCACTGGACTCATAATCCATTGGTCGTAGGTTCGAGTCCTACCGGGCCCACCATATCCAACTGTTAGAACTGTTTACTGCCTTAAAGTGTCTGGGAATCCCCAAATCTCACTATTGGCAGTGCGCAATCCTAAAGATATACAAAGACCTTCCTCTACCTACGGCTCTACCCACTTAACGGGGGATGGCCGCCCAAAGAAAACTCACCATGAAAGCCAATCACCTGCATGCTTGGCCTGGGTACTCACCCTCGCCCGGCTCGATCACCACCGCCTGGGTATTACCATGAGGGTCCCTGAGCAACGTCATGCCTTCTCTGATGCTGACCTTCATTAGCCGACTCTAGGTCTAGAGATATTTAATCAAATGCAGGAGCAAGCTCTTAGGCATGACACTGGCTCGATAGCCAGGCTACTACTATGGTCTTCATCAAGGATGAGTCAACAACCGTCATGGGACACCGATGGACTAGCAGGCCCTATAGAAATATGGTTAAGTATTCTTTCTTTTCTACAGGCGACATTCGATGCCCGACCAAGTCAAAATCATACCAGTATCGACCTGGTTAAGGCCGTTAATCGGTAGAGGTCATAACAACAGGTTAGAATCAAAAATATATTCTTTCTCCTGCAGCATGATCATTATCGCTGGCCTGGTTTCTCTCGCCATCAATCTCTATCAATATTTTTTGTTAAATGAACATGACCTAACGGCAATTTTCTCCTGCATCTTCTTAATCGCGACCGGCGGTGCCTTTCATTTTGTTGGGGGTCGTTTCAAGCATCCAGAGAAATCAGGTGCTGTACTTATCACTTTAGCGGCCACGCTGATAGGTCTGAATTGGCTTACTAACCAAGGAAGCCAGGGCAGTCTACCGCTCTGGTTTAGCCCTTTGTTTATTATCACCGCTGCCATGTTACGGGGCCGTTTATTAACAATTGTGACAATCTACCTGACCTCGATGATCGCGATATCTTTCGTCTTAGAATGGCGCTTACCGCAATGGGTGGTAGTTTACGGTTCGTCAGAGGCACAGTTATTCGATACCGGCGCCGTCCTCTTGCTCACCGCTTTGATCTGCTTTTCGCTGACTCTTTTTATAACCTATGCGTATCGGCAGGAACGAGACCTAGCACTCGCCCTTGAGATTGAGAAACTCAGAAAGGAAAGCCTCCTTGATGCCGCATTATTGGAAACCAATCAACTGAAATCGCTATTGCCCATGTGTGCCTGGTGCAAAAAAATCGAAAATGTTGATGGGTCCTGGGCTAGCTTTGAACGGTATTTATCCGAACACAGCAAAACAGATGTAACCCATGGCATATGTCCCGCTTGTTTAATTGAAGCTGAAAACTAGTATCTAGAAGACTGCTGATGCAGATGTAACAGTAACGCAAGCAACTAAAGCAACTGCTTCGGCTGCACATGGACTTGGCAAGCGATACACAAATGTCGTTAATTCTTCTGATCGTATAGGCTCGTGAGTTACTTTTAACCCAGTTTCACCCATTACAGGCAGTGAGTGGGTTTCAGAAACAAATGGACAACAACGAGACATATAAAACAGCACCGATGGGACCAAGGACGCCTTCTGCTGCTATATCGCCCAATTACTCTTGCATCCTGCCTCTTAAAATCTTGTTATAGCGCTAGGCAATATGAGAGTTGAAAAATAATCCACCGAGCTATATTGCAAATTCAAATGAAATCCCTCGTCTAAAGGTGAACTGTGAAGCAAACCGACCTAACTAAAACCCTCACTGGCTACTGTGAACCTCTATCACTTCGCGCCGGTGAAGAAATCCATCTCATGGCCTCGAGCGAAAATCCGCTGCAGGCCCATCTGGATCTGGTTCGTATTATTTGTGGTGACCCCACCAGCAGCGGCCCTGGCTTCAAAGAAGAAACCATAAACAGTGAACTTCCGAAACAGGTTAGTCTCGTCAAACAGCTCCTGCATCCTGGTTCATTTGCTAAGGTTGATTTATCGGGACTGACCGCAAATGACGAGCTGGCTATTGGTTTTAATATGCGGCCCTCCCGCCCCATCGGGACTCAGACTATTTTCTCACTAAAGGGCGAAAACAATCACTTGGATGTTGTATTAGAGGCCGGATTGTTACAGATTCGGATGCCAACCTGCGGGCTGGATATCCATAGTCAGGCCTTGACTCCTCACCGCTGGTACCGGATTGATATACAGATAAATCTAACCAGTGGGCGAATCCAAAGCCGCGTTAGCGCCCACAAAAGCCGTTCACCTGCCCGTGATCTTCTTGAACCGATAGATGGCAGCACATGCTCACATACGCATCCACTACATAGGATGGGCTCATTGAATTCATGCCTTTTTGCAGCCTCGCCAAATGGTGAACACTTCGATGGCCGCATTGCTCGACCTCACCTGACAGTCGATGGGGTTGATATTACCTGGGACCTTGCCCAGGAGATTGATGGTCGCCGGATAATCGATGTGAGCGGGAATAATCGCCATGGCCACTTACACCAACTCCCGGCACGCGGCGTCACCGGCCCAGACTGGGATGACACCTGTCAGTCATGGCAATTAAACCCAAACCACTATGATGCAATTCATTTTCATGCAGATGACCTCTTTGATGCAGCCTGGAACACCACCGCATCTCTGCGTCTTACTGAAGACTTACCCAGCGGCATCTATGCTTTTCGACTACGTTCGCAACAGGGTGAAGATCGAATCCCTTTTTTCGTTCGACCGGCAGCCGGGTATGCAACGGCTAAAACAGCGCTACTCATGTCATCGTGCACTTACATGGCTTACGCAAATCATCGAATGCTATTTGAAGGTGCTGATTTCGTCGGGACACGCTCACGACTCAGCCCTGAACATGACTATGTCCGCCAACACCCTGAAGTGGGGGCTTCTCTTTACGAGAAACATGGCGACGGTAGTGGCGTCATGTATAGCTCTAGAAATCGACCCATATTACAGTTACGACCCGGTGCTGACCGCTGGAACTTCACCCCTGATACTGACCTCAATGCATTCCTGGATCACCTTGACATCGGCCATGATGTGATCGCTGACGAGGACCTGCATTTTGAGGGGCTGGAGGCGCTGGCACCTTATCGGGTCATTGTTACAGGCACGCATCCTGAATATTGGTCCACCGCTATGCTCAACGCGCTTGAGGACTGGCAGCGCCAGGGCGGGCGATTACTCTACCTGGGTGGCAATGGTTTTTACTGGCGCGTCGCATTTAGCGATGCCTGGCCAGGTGCAATCGAACTGCGCAGGGCAGAAGATGGCGTGCGCAACTGGCAAACTGAACCTGGAGAATCCTATCACTCATTTAATGGTGAATATGGAGGACTGTGGCGACGTCAGGGCCGCGCCCCGAATGAACTGGTGGGCATAGGCTTTGCTGCTCAGGGATTCAAGCAGGCAACTCACTATCAACGCAACGATGCCAGTTGGAACTCCCGCGCCGCATGGATTTTTGAAGGCGTTGAAGACACCTTGATTGGTACCTCAGGATTAGGTGGAGGTGCTGCTGGACAGGAAATTGATCGCTACGATACTACCCTGGGATCGCCGGAACATGCCCTAGTTTTAGCTTCCGCCACTGAATTCGGCGATGATATGATACGCACCAAGGAAGAATTCGAAGCCGCTGTAAACGCACCCTCTCCAGACCCCTTGGTCCGTGCTGATATGGTATTTTATGAAACTCAGGGGGGCGGCGCTGTATTTTCAGTGGGATCCATATCCTGGTTTGGCGCACTAGCAGTCAATAGCTATAACAACGATGTAGCCCGAATCACAAGTAATGTCCTGCATCGATTCATTGAAAAAACACCGTTTCAGTTGAATTCAGATACTCAGAGCAAAGGCTAATTTAGCTAACCGCAAGTAGTTGAGCTCGCATCCTTTGGGCTGACACTCTTTATCACCGCCACAGAATACTATCCAGAATACTATCCAGCATCCGTCCTTGGGTCGTTACTCACTCGAATGGCAAATGCTTCCTCTGGTGAATACACCAGGGTCTTACGACCGTACAGCCCAAAGTACAACAGGCCACAAAGAAACCAGATAGCCGCGCCGATCACCCCGGGGCGAAAGTCAGGATTCTGGAATAACACCAGCAGCGTAACCAGGGAAATGATCAGCGCTGCCAAGGCGCCGGTATAACCCAGCGGACTCACAAAGGGCCGCTCAATATTCGGATACCTGTTTTTAAGAACAATATAAGAGGCCATCTGCATTACATAAGCGATCACTGCACCAAAAACTGCCATGTTAAGAATAACCCCGCCAAAGGCGCCACTGCCATTAGGGTCGATAAAGTACAGCAACAATAAAACCAGATAGCCGACTAGGGCACCAGCGATCAAAGCAGCATAGGGTGTCTTGCGCTCACCGTGTGTTACCGACAGCCAATGAGGGAAATAGCCTGCCCGCCCCAGTGAATAGATATTACGGCCGAAGGCATAGATAATTGCATGGAAACTGGCGATTAACCCCGCCACCGCCAGCAAGCCCAGCACCTTGGCACTGGACAATCCCACTGTCAGCTTCAGACCATCCAGCAAGGGCTCCTCAGTCTGCGAACCAAAATAGGCAGCACCACCACCAATGCCTATATTGAGCACTGTTATCAAAATACCGGTTACCATCAGCGTCGCCAGTCCCCACAACAGTCCACGCGGCATATCGCGGGAAATATCGGTCGCTTCTTCCGCCGCCAGGGGTAACTGTTCAATGGCCAGATATAACCAAATCGCGAAGGGCAAAGCGGCTCCTATACCCATAAAACCTCGCGGCAGCCAAACGCTGTGGCCGGGCTCAGGTTCAATATTCCACAATGCAGCCCAACTAAAGTGCGACACTGCGCTGAGATAAAAGGAGAGCAAAATAAGCAAGGCCAGAACGGTTATAAAGACGACAAATTTAAATGATGCCTCCACTCCAAAAATATTCAAGCCAACAAAGGCAACATATAAACTCAGCCACCATAAAGGCTGCACAGAATCCGCTGTAGAAAAAATATTCTGCAGGTAAGCGGCAGCAAAGTAGCACACCACAGCAGTGGTGATCACATACTCCATATTTTCAGCCAGGCCAGTGATATAGCCACCCCAAGGACCCATTGCGGTTCGACCAAAGGAGTAGGCGCCTCCCGTGTGAGGTAAGGCTGTAGACATCTCGGCAATTGAAAAACACAAGCCAATGTACATGATGGTAACGATTAGCAAGGCAATTAAAAATCCACCAAAACCGGCTTGGCCGACACCCAGGTTCCATCCCGAAAAATCCCCAGAGATAACCGCACCGACGCCCAGGGCCCACAGCGACCAGGCACCGGCATATTTTTTCAAGGAACGCTTCTCAAAGTAGGCTTGGTCAGCTACTCGATACTCAACCCCGCCAACACCTTTTTTGAGGTGACCCTGTTCTATCACGGCGCGCTCCTTTGTCTGGCTTGCTGCACTAATCCCTTCTCTCTGTACTGTTACCTTTAACTGTGTGTAGGATACCCCAATAGCAGGCACCTATAGCAGGAATATAAAATGACTGACTTCACTGGCAAAAACATCGTTGTTACTGGCGCGGCTTCTGGCATCGGTGCTGCAGTTGTGCGTCGTGGATCAGAACTCGGTGCACAAGTCATTGGCTTGGATATCAACAGAGCGTCAGGAGAATCGGTTGTCAACACACAGGGGGGGCGATTCCATCACTGTGATGTCAGCGATGTTTCCAGTTGGCAGGAAACCGCCAGCATGCTGGCTTCAAATATGGGGAAAATTGACCACCTGCATCTGAATGCAGGCATTCAGATTGCCCCACCAGAGGCTGCTCTGGCTGAATATCAATTCAGCTCAATGACGCCCGAACGCTACAAAAAAATGACTGGAGTGAATATTGATGGCGTTGTCTATGGCCTCTATCACCTTCTACCTCTTATGCGCGCAGGTGGCAGTATTGTGGTAACTGGATCACTTGCTGGCGTTGTCCCCTACGATATTGACCCTCTCTACTCCATGACCAAACATGCCATTACCGGACTAGTCCGAAGCCTGAAGAGCGAACTCAGCCTAAGGCAACTTCGAATCAATGCACTTTGTCCTGGCGGCATCGATACAGGCATCATCCCAGTGGATCAACGGACTGAAGAAGCCGTATTCATGACGCCGGAAAATGTGGCGGACGAAGTACTGATGCTTTTCACCACTGAAGAAAGTGGTGCCACCTGGCTCAAGGTCAGCGAAGCTAAACCCGCCTGGGTCATGCTGGCGCCAGGGCAGAAAAAGCCATCTAATTAGGTTGTGCTGATAAATGGCTTTTCGGCAAGCCTACAGCCGATTAGAGCCATTAAAAAAATTAACCCGTTAAGCGTCAGCCACATAACCTGATACAAATAATGGATTTGGATCGTCAAACGGAACATCTGGCGATTGACCTAGAACATGGTCCATCGATGCTGGTAGCGCGTAGGGCAGGCGCCCGATTGCCAGGGCAGGATCAGAAAGAACCTCGATTATCGCTTCATCACTGACCCCAAAAGTGGCTATTAACACGTTGGATTTATCCTCAATGTTCGTCAGGATCGGTGGTCTATTCATCTCGACAACAACGATAGTAGGCACTTCCCTGGCAATGTTCTGGAAGGCCTGGTAGGACTCATCGGTTTCTTTAAAATCCAGGTCACCTTCTTTCTGGCGCGCACCAAAGAAAAACCCGGGATGGAGTATTTGTGACGGTGACTGCAGTTTTATGATAGCCATGGTTGCAAGCTCAAGGTCATCAACAATGGCCAGGTCCGCCGCCTCAAAGGCTTGTTTCGAAAACCCGTAGAGGTAATATTTTGCCTGCTTGTCCAGATTAGTCTCAGGTCGCTTGAGATATACCATTGAACGACGCTGGGCAAGCTCAGCTTCCGCAACAAAGCCCGAATTTCCAACTGTGCAAGCAGCTGTATCAACATCGACGAAAGGCTTGTCGAATAATCCCAACATGAATTTTTGCTCAAGAACTCTTTGTGCTGATTCATCTATGCGCTCTTCTGAAACCAACCCGGCTTGAACGGCCTGCAGAATGGGCCCGGGCGTATCTTCCCCACCAAATTGATCCAGCCCAGCATTCAGCCCTTTTGCATACCGCTCAGATACCGTCAAATCTTCAACGCCCCAGGCCATGGAAATATCTGTTGGCTGCATGGGAGGTTCACCAAGCCGGCAGGCATCGTTCACATCTCTTGCTATAGCCCAGTCGGAGAGAATGAGGCCCTGGAAACCATGTTGACCGCGAAGCCTATCCTGTAATAGCTCCACTGAGTATCCGGCACCTACCTGCTCGATCATCGCTCCATCAAGAACCAGCTCTTTTAGAATATTGTAAGTCGGCATCACACCGGCAACCTGCATCTCAAATGCTGAAAGAAATGCATCTACATGGGTCTGGAATGCACCGCCAGGGAAACTTGAGAATCTTCCATAAAAATTGTGCCCATCAAAACCATTTTCTGCTGCGCCATAACCAACCCAGTGCTTGATGACCGCGGCGATGCTCTGGTCGGTGAGCCCATTTGCCCCGCCTTGGACACCATCTATATAAGCACCTACAAGACTGCGCACCAGGCCAGGGTCTTCGCCAAAGGTGCCATCGATTCTAGCCCATCGTGGCGAGGTGGCTAGATCGGCTTGCGGGGATAACGCCATACTGATACCAGTCGCGCGATACTCTTGCCGAACAATGTCTCCAAACCGCCTGACCGTTTCAACATCTCTTATGGCTGCCAGACCCAAAGTCCCTGGCCACTGGCTAAAACCGCTGGAACTAACACTTGCACCTAGCACATCATTAAAATGGTGACGTGGATCAGTACTGATAGTAACTGGAATACCAAACCGACCCTGGGCTGCGATTGACTGGATCTCATTGTTCTGGACGGCAAGATCACGAGGGCTCGTTACCAGACGGGTTATCATGCAGTTGACGCCACGCTGAAGAATCAATTCCTCAGAAACTTGCAAGTCATACTCTGAACCAATACCGAGCGAACTCATCGCCCCGGCAACACTAGGCAGTGTTCCATGAAGTAACAACCCGGCTTTTTCCGAAAGATTCAGGCGACGAACCAGGTCTTCGGCGCGTTGGCTAGCAGACAACCTCCAGTCTTCGAACGGAGACAACAGGCCATCATGATCAAGGTCGCGGAACTGCAAACCGTCTATTTGCAAACGTATACTCCTGGGGTGGCCATTTTTCTCGATTCTTGGAGATTCTACTCACTTCCCGCCGTCGTCGATACCTAGGCTATTAAACAAACTTTAAAGCGCTGAACTAGCCAGCTGATGCCAAAATAAAGCGTTTTGCATTTTGCTTGAGGTGATGGCTTCGATAAACCTGCCAGATCTCAACCGTTGGCTCTTCTAACCCTTGCCGTTACTATGGAATCCTAACTTGGAATTATATATGAGTAGTCCACTCCAGCCGGGTTAGCAATTCGTATAGCTATCATCAGCAAAAAACATCAGTAAAACGGAGGTTCAGCGGCACCAAAACACAACGGCTACTTTCCGCTCAGATATCTCGGTGTAGGACTGCCCTGTATATGAATCAAACCCATAAACAAAAACAAAATCAATGAACAAAAACCAAGCCAGCGAATAAGAATCAAAAGAGCGTCGAGAAACAAAAAGCCGGGCAAATTCTGCTTAATCCGGTGAAGTCTTTAAGATTACGGACTCGAAACCAGTCAAAGCGACATAAATAGGGCTAATTCTTTTTAGATCTTACTACTTGTGCTAGGTTTGCCCCATGACCTCCTTCACTTTGCGATTGCTACTAACTACCATCTTACTCATGCTGATCAAACCGCATGATGCAACAGCAGAAAACCCCCAATCCGTACTCAACATCTACAATTGGGCCGACTATGTTGGTGAAAATACCTTGGCTAACTTTGAAACCGAATTCGGCATCAAGGTAAATTATGATACTTACGACAACTCCCAGATCGTCGATGCTAAGCTTATGGCCGGGAATACTGGTTATGATGTGATATTTCACGGCGCATCTAATTCCGCACAGCTCATACCCATTGGTATTTTCCTCCCCCTCGACAAAAAACTGCTACCAAATTGGGAAAACCTGGACCCCGAGTTGCTGAATAATTTCGCTGAATTCGACCCTGGCAACCTCTATGGCTTCCCCTACATGTGGGGGACAACCGGGTTTTCCTATAATTATGATATGTTGTTTGAACGAATGCCCAATGCGCCTTTTAACAGTGCCGAACTTGTTTTCGATCCTGCTGTTGTCGCCAGATTTGCCGATTGCGGTGTAACTCTGCTTGATTCAGCTAGCGAAGTTCTTGGTATGGTATTGGTTTACCTGGGTTATGATGCCAATTCAATTGAGCCCACACAATTGAAGCAAGCAGAGACTCTGCTGCGCAAAATCCGTCCTTACATTAAATATTTTGGTTCCTCCAAACTACTTATCGACCTTCCCAGCCAGGAGGTATGTATCGCCCAAAGCTGGTCAGGGGACTATGCAGTTGCAAATCGAAGGGCTGATGATGCAGGAATCGAAATTGATCTACGCTTTAATATACCGATGGAGGGATCACTGGCCTGGTTTGACGTTGCTTTCATTCCAGCTGACGCTACCAACGTCAGCAACGCGCATATTTTTCTTAATTACCTTATGCGACCAGAAGTCATCGCAGAAATCACTAATAATACCGGCTACGCAAACGTCAATCAGACCGCCACCCACCTGGTAGACAGTGCAATTTCCTCAGATCCAGCAATTTACCCTGACAAAGCTATTTTAAACCGGCTCAGCACGACTAAGGTACTCCATCCGAAACTCCAGAGGCTGAAATCGCGAACCTGGACACGCATTAAATCTGGTTTATAAGGAGCAACAAGGAAATGACCAAGGATACCGCCAGGACAAATCAAAGTTCATCAGAGTAACCAAAATGTCTTTCATACAAATCGAAAACATTTCAAAAAAATTTGACGGCGTCACAGTTGTAGACAACATCAGTCAAGATATTAACCAAGGGGAACTTTTTGCGATTCTTGGCGGGTCCGGCAGCGGTAAAACCACGCTACTAAGAATGCTCGCCGGCTTTGAGCGGCCGAGTTCGGGTCGGATCCTGTTAAATGGTAAGGACATGACTGACCTGCCACCCTATCAGCGGCCCGTCAACATGATGTTCCAGTCGTACGCAGTATTTCCGCACATGAGTGTCGCAAAAAATGTGGGTTATGGCCTGGTAAAAGAAAACATAAAGAAACCAGAGATTGATCACAGAGTAGAAGAAATACTGGCGTTAGTGCAGCTTTCGTCTTTCTCGAATCGGAAACCAAATCAGTTATCCGGAGGACAGCTACAGCGTGTTGCGCTGGCCAGAGCGCTGATTAAAAAACCAAAGGTATTGCTACTTGATGAGCCACTAGCGGCACTGGATAAGAAACTAAGAGAACAAACCCAGTTTGAACTCATGAATATCCAGCATGAATTGGGCATCACTTTTATTCTGGTTACCCATGACCAGGAAGAAGCCATGACCCTGGCAAGCCGAATAGCGGTAATGAATGAGGGCAAATTCATCCAGACAGGAACACCAACAGAAATCTACGAATACCCAAGCAATAGATTCGTTGCCGACTTCGTTGGCAGTATCAATCTGTTCGAAGGCATCGTAGCTACCAATGACAGCAATGCGACGCAGGTCAAAACAGATGCCCTGGGGCTTCTTGCTGCCAGCCCTGATGCGAGGGTGAACGTTGGTGAAACACTATGGGTTGCCATTCGACCGGAAAAAATATCGCTCTCCAAAAAAACCATCAGCAGCACCGATATAAACTCGGTCAAAGGCGCCGTTTGGGACCTTGGCTATTATGGCAATCATTGTGTTTATCGGATTAAAACCGATAACGGAACTTATCTGCAGGTAACTACACAGAACCAGTCCAGGGCAACAGGACTTGATATAAACTGGAAAGATGAGGTACATCTTTCGTGGGATCCGGCTTGCTGTATGGTGTTAAGAGAGTGAGCACACCTAAAGTACCCACCTCTGAAAGACTATGGCAGCTTTTTGTCATCTACCTGCCCTACCTGTGGCTACTGCTTTTTTTCCTGGTGCCGTTCCTGATTATTTTCAAGATTAGTTTCTCCGACCCAGTCATCGGCCAACCCCCTTTCACACCACTATTTGACAGCTCAGAATCTAGCTTTATCCACGTCACCCTCGATAATTATCGGTTCCTTTTCGAGGATAATCTTTATTGGCTCAGCTACCTCAAGTCAGCCAAAATCGCAGCCATCTCTACCTTCTGGTGCCTTCTGATTGGCTATCCTATGGCCTATGGTATCGCCAGAGCAAAACCAGTACAGCGAAACATCCTGTTAATGCTTGTTATTCTTCCCTTCTGGACTTCCTTCCTGTTGCGGGTTTATGCCTGGATGGGCATGCTTTCCACCCATGGGTTAATCAACACTGCACTGCTGGCGAGCGGCCTCATCGAGCAGCCCCTGAAAATGTTATACTCCGATACCGCCGTTTACCTGGGAATCATCTACTCCTACCTGCCTTTCATGATTCTGCCCCTTTACGCGAGTCTTGAGCGGCTGGATAATTCCATGAGAGAGGCAGCATCTGACCTTGGTGCAAGCCCGTATCGCGTATTCACCGACGTCACACTGCCATTGTCACTACCGGGTGTTATAGCAGGCTGTCTTCTCGTGTTTATCCCAGCAATGGGCGAGTATGTCATTCCCGCCCTACTTGGTGGCCTTGATTCACTGATGATAGGCCGGCAACTATTCAATGAATTTTATAGCAATCGTGACTGGCCGGTAGCAACGGCAGTTGCCACCATCTTATTAATAATTCTGCTGGTCCCGATTATGTTGCTACAGCGATATCAAATTGCCCAGGAGGACGGACCATGAAACAGCGGTCTTATTTCGTCACTACCGCTATGTTCTTTGGATACGCGTTTTTATATGTACCCATTGCAGTCCTGGTAATCTATTCATTCAATGATTCCAGCATACCCACTGTCTGGAATGGCTTTTCATTGCGCTGGTACAGCGCCTTGTTCGAGAACGAACAGATTATTAACGCTGCCCTCCTAAGCCTTAAAATCGCCTTGATCAGCGCTACCCTGGCGACTTTCCTGGGTACACTTGCTGGACTGGCGCTGACGCAAACAAATACTTTCAAAGGTAGGCTTTTATTCACCGGGCTAATCGCGGCCCCCTTGGTCATGCCTGAAGTCATAACTGGCTTGTCCCTGCTGCTGGTGTTCATCAGCAGCGAACAACTGATCGGCTGGCCTGATTCACGAGGAACCCTAACCATCATTATCGCCCACATCACTTTTTCCATGGCTTTTGTTGCTATCATTATTCAGTCACGCCTGGCTACTTTAGACAAGTCCTTAATCGAGGCCGCGACAGATCTAGGAGCGCATCCCTTTCGGGTTACCCTCGATATCACACTACCATTAATAGCACCGGCAATGCTGGCGGCCTGGTTATTGGCCTTTACCCTGTCACTGGATGACCTGGTCATCGCCAGTTTCGTCTCCGGTCCCGGTTCCAGCACCCTGCCTATGGTCATTTTTTCAAAAGTAAGATTAGGAGTAACACCTGATGTAAATGCCCTGGCAACAATCATCATCACCATTGTCGGTCTCGGGGTTGTCATCTCAGGCTGGGTTATGTACCGGCAGGAACAACGGACAATAAGACGGGTTCAGCAACCCTAAGCAAACTGAAGTCTTCCTGGTTGGTTCAAGGAGTCATCTGACCCAGCGCCTAGCTGTTGTCCTTCTAATGGTAAAACAGACTAGAATCCGATCCACCTCAGTTACACCCTAATATCCATACCAGCAGAAACCAAAAAATAAACACAGAGGGTTCTAATTGCCTAGCAATACCACGCAAAATCTCCCATACTGATTAATATCCTCAAGGAGCCACCTAAACGCACCGAGGATCTATCTAAGGGTTAATTCAGAATGAAAGTCACTGACTTGAAACAAGATCAAGAGAATGGCCTTGTTTCATCTGACAACCGCCTTGACGGTGCTATGGGCGACCCAGAACCCAGCGAAAACCATTATAGAGAATTGTTTGATGAATCTCCTGTTGCAATTTGGGTAGATGATTGGAGCCTCGCTAAGCAAATGCTCGATAGCATCGAAGGCGTCGATGATTGGCGTCATTACTTTGATGAAAATCCAGGGCTACTCAGGAAAGCATATAAAGCAACAAAAGTCCTGGAAGTCAGTAGTGCAGCGGTTAAGCTCTTTAATGAAGAGTCCGTTGAGACTCTTTTGCAACATAGCACAGCAGAGGAAGTCATTGAAGAAGAGCTGGAATCCTTTTTAGACACGCTAATAGATTTCTGGAATCACAAATTCAGCTCAGTTATAGAAACGATCGACATCGATGGTAACCGCAAGGAAATCATCATTCGCCGCCAGACCGTTGTGCCACCAGCGCATCAGCAAGACTGGTCGAGGATAATCTATTCACTTGAAGACATCACCGAGCGAGTGAGATTAGAGGCCCAGCTAAGACAATCGCAGAAAATGGAAATGGTAGGTCAATTAACAGGTGGTGTCGCACATGACTTTAATAACATATTAGCCGTCATCCAGGGTAATGCGCAGCTTCTCAGCGAAGGAATTGGTGATGCCGGTGAAAATATCGAGGCTATCTTAAGCGCTTCCACTCGAGCTGCTGAGTTAACGCGTCGATTGCTTGTATTTTCAAGGAAGCATCATTTAGATCCATGTTCTATTGACCTAAGCTCACTTATCGGCAACATATCGGTCCTGCTTGCGCGCTCACTGGGCGAAACTATAGACATCCAGTACAACATTGAAAATGACCTCTGGCCCGTATTTGCTGATGCAAGCCAAGTAGAAAATGCCCTGCTGAATATGGCGCTAAATTCCAAGGATGCGATGCAGGAAGGGGGTTTGCTGACCATTGAATGCTCAAATACCTATCTGGATGCTGATTCTATAACCGCTGGGCAAGAGCAAGAGCAAGAGCAAGAGCAAGAGCAAGAGCAAGAGCAAGAT
>JABIZD010000038.1 GCA_018666555.1 Gammaproteobacteria bacterium | reverse complement strand
TCGGTTTGCCACAGCGCATTCATAGCCACGGCGATGGCGCCAATGGAGGTAACCGCCATAAAAGAAACAATCCACTCCGGATAATTACGCATTGATATGGAGACTCGATCGCCCTTAGTGATATTAAAATCGGTGATTAGTATCTGGGCCAGAGCGGCCGAACGACGGTAAATTTCTTCGAAACTATAGCGCTCGTCTTCATAGACGAAGAAAGTCTGATCACTACGATTATCTGCAAACAAGTCGCGCAGCGTTGCCGGTGCTTGACTGAATATCTTGCAGCTGCGGTGGTTGATTTCACCTTGCTCTAGGGCATAGGGCAAGCCTGCTGCTGTTAGCTTTTCGATGGCCTGTTTTCTGTTCATTGACATGATTTTAATGCAGCCTTTAGTCTTGTTTACGGAGTGGTGGCAACGCGCACTGAATATTCCTCATGGCATACTTTCGCCTGGGTTTAGGGTTGCTAGTTTGCCGAAAGCCTAGCCGAATACGGCTGGGTTGCCTGCTGCAGCCACTGCAGGGCTTCGCCTTCGAGCCAGGGCTCGAGCTTGTCAAAAACTTGCTGGTGATAGCGGTTTAACCAGTCGATTTCTGTATCCGTCATTAACGAGTGACTAATCAGCGTTTGGTCAAATGGAGCGAAGGTAATCGTCTCAAATTCGAGCATACCGCTGGCATGCTCCTTTACCGTCATCAGGTTCTCGCAACGGATGCCGTAACTGTTTTCTTTGTAAAAACCGGGCTCATTAGATAGCACCATGCCGGGTAGTAGGGCAGCTGATGGACCTGCAGTTTTAGCGATTCTCTGGGGTCCTTCATGCACACTGAGGAAGCAGCCGACGCCGTGACCTGTACCGTGATCGAAGTCCAATCCGACTTCCCACAAAAATTGTCTAGCCAGGGCATCTAATTGATTACCAGCGGTACCCCTTGGAAAGATAGCCCGGGCCAGGGCAATGTGGCCTTTAAGCACTCGGGTGAACATTTCCCTGTGCTCTGCAGTAGGCTCGCCAATGGCGACCGTGCGGGTTATATCAGTGGTTCCATCCAGGTATTGTCCACCGGAGTCGACCAAATATAAGCTGTTAGCTGATAGTTTTGCCGGCACTCCGTTGGTATGGCTGTAATGGGCCATAGCCGCGTTTGAGCCGGCAGCAGAAATCGTTGCAAACGATAGGTCAACCAGATCCGGTAAATCCCGTCTGAACTGTTCAAGTCGATCGGATAAAAAGCCTTCGTCGTGAAAACGCGATGCTGCTACTTCAGTTTCGATCCAGTGCAGGTAACGACTGACCGCCGACCCATCACGAATATGACATTGGCGCATACCTTCGAGTTCAGCGTCATTTTTCTGTGCCTTGGGTAACAAAACTGGATCTGTCCCGGCGATGATTTCACATTGTTGTTCTATGCACCTGAGTACTGCATAGGTGTTGCTGTTATTACCATCGATAATGACTTTCTGGTTTTCCCTGCCCAAGATTTGGATGAATTCCTCGAAAGTATCCTCTGCTAATGTCTCTACGCCCGGGCCGACATGATCGCCAAAATCGTCCGGGATTTTTCGCAGATCAGTACAAAAGACCATTTCTCCAGATTGGTAAAGTATTGCGCTACCCATGATAACGGGAAGATGGGGAACATCGTTGCCCCTTATATTGAGCAGCCAGGCGATAGAATCCAATTGTGATATCAGCGCAGCATCGGCACCCAGTTGGCCGATTTTCTGACCTATCCTTTTCCGCTTGTCGAGGCTGTTTTCACCGGTGAACTTCTCTTCTAGTAGACGCGCAACTTCAATATCAGCGTAGGGACGATCGGCCCAGTTAAGGTCAATTGGGTTTTCGGTGAGTTCGATTAATTGGATGGATTTAACCGCCAGTTGTTCATGGGCATGTTCATAAAACTGATAATTGTGCAGGCGGCTATCAAAACCGACAGCATCGCCTGCACTGAGATGATCCGATAGCCATCGCAGCGGTGGGTTGTCGATGAGATGCTCAAATTCGAATAAGTCGGCTGAGCATTGTTGCTGCACCTGAATAGTGTATCGGCCGTCGACGAACAGCACAGCTTTGTCCATAGTAATAATGAGCATACCCGCTGAACCGGTGAAGCCACTGATCCAGGCTAATCTTTCGTTATGTTCTGGCACGTATTCGCCGAGATATTCATCTGCCCTGGGAATGAGAATAGCCGTGATTTTCTTTTCAGCCAGGTAATGCCTTACGGTAGAGATTTTGTCGGTGAGGTGCATGGTTCTACTCTTATATTTCTATGGGATGAGAAGCAGGATCGATTGTAAATAGGGTCCGGTTATCGTCAGATTTAGCGGTGTTGCTGAGCAGCCCAGCTTGATTTAGTTACCAGCTTCTAGACTAGCGCACTTTGAGCAGCTTTGGCAAAGCCAGTGGCGTTAAATCAAGTTCATAAACTCAGGCGAAAGGCTGGGCATGGTGGCACTGTCCAGAGCTGGCATAGCGAGCATTGAAGATGAATGGCACCGATTCGCCTGGGAACTGGAAACAATCCTTCATTTGATGCATGCTCAGCTGCTGTTGTCATGCTTTGGAAACTTTTATGGGGTCCTACACTTATATTGAAAAACACGCGGGGTGGGCCGAAATTGTGCTCAATCGCCCCGAGCGACGGAATGCTTTGATACCGCCGATGGCCGGAGAGATTACCCAGGCCATTGAAGGGCTCCAGACCGATAAGGAGATCGCTTCTATCCTGATTCGTGGTGAAGGTGGTTATCTTTGCTCAGGTATCGATTTAAAAGCGCTACAGGCAGACCCTGCGCCTGAGTGGCAGGGCAAAGATGTGGGCGATATCAGGTCAATGCATAGAGCATTGTACCGATGCCGGAAACCGTTATTATGTGCGTTGGAAAGGTTTGCCATCAATGCTGGGGCCGCGTTAGTTTTCGCCTGTGATCTGACTATAGCAGGACATACCTCGTTCCTGCAGATAGGCGAAATACAGCAAGGCTCTGATTTACCCATGAACGCAGGCTGGTTGAAATTGAAGTATACGGAGCAGGTTCTGCTCAGGCTATCTCTACTCGGGGACCGGGTTCTGGGTCCGGAACTGGTCACCCTTGGCCTGGCTTTGCAATCGGTTGATGAAGCCCAGGTCCTGAAAACCCTGAGAGCGGTCGCGACGAGACTGGCCAGTTTTCCGGAAGGTGCATCTGAAACCATTATCGAAAGAATTCGAGGGATGCGACCTGAGGATGCAGACAGTGTGTTCCCGGTTTCTGATAATAAGGCTTTGCTGACTGCCAACCAGGTGAGGAGCTGATAGCGATGACTGAAACGGCAATGGAATCGCGCTGGATAGGCCATCCTCGCGGGTTGTTCATCCTCTTTATGACCGAAATGTGGGAACGATTCAGTTACTATGGCATGCGTGCGCTATTGATATTGTACCTTACCAAGCATTGGTTATATGAAGATGGTAAAGCTGGGTTGATCTATGGCAGTTACGCGGCGTTAGTCTATGCTATGCCGGTATTGGGAGGAATGATCGCCGACCGTTACCTCGGCCTGAAAAAAGCCATTGTATTTGGTGCCTGCTTGCTGGTTGTGGGTCATTTTGGTATGGCCTTTGAAGGGCCCGCTGCTTATATCAATGATGGTATGCTCATTCGCGAAGGGATTTATGAAAAGATATTTTATCTTTCGTTAGCATTCATAATAGTTGGTGTTGGTTTCCTCAAGGCCAATATTTCCACTATTGTCGGTAGCCTATATGGTGAAGACGACCCCAGGCGTGATGGTGGCTTCACTATTTTTTACATGGGCATCAATCTGGGTGCTTTCTCTGCGACCATTATCTGCGCCTATCTCGGTGAAAACTTCGGTTGGCGATACGGTTTTGGAGTGGCCGGGGTTGGCATGCTGTTGGGTTTGCTGACCTTCCTACGGGGTCAGAAATATCTCTCGGGCCTGGGCCTGCCACCAAATCCGCAGGTTCTCAGTAGCAAATGGATGGGGATATCGACAGAAAGTTTAATTTATGTGTCCAGCCTGTTGCTGGTGGCGGGAATATGGGTGGCTTTGCAATATACCGGTGAATTAGGTCTGGCGCTGCTTATTTTCAGTGGCGTCGTGTTTTCGTATATTGTTTGGTTCTCGTTATCCAGTTGCACCCCACAGGAGCGAGATCGTATGCTGGTCATGTTGTTTTTAATGATTATGTCAGTTTTATTCTGGGCCCTGTTTGAACAGGCAGGCTCGTCTTTGACCTTGTTTACTGACCGCAATATAGATAAAGGTATTTTTACCGCTGGGATGTTCCAGTCTCTTAATCCTGCTTTCATTATTATTCTGGCCCCTTTGTTCGCCTATATCTGGGTTAAGTTGTCCCAGAGAGAGATAGAGCCGTCCACGCCTGTTAAGTTTGCGCTGGCTATTTTCCAGGTTGGCCTGGGCTTTGCTGTGCTTGTTTTTGGTATTTCTCAGGCAGGGGAAGATGGTCAGGTAGCAGTTATATGGTTGGTACTGATGTATCTGCTGCATACCACAGGGGAGCTTTGCCTGTCTCCTGTCGGGTTGTCCATGGTAACTAAGTTATCAGTGCAGAAGGTGGCAGGGATGATGATGGGCGTCTGGTTCCTGTCCAGCGCACTGGCAGCCTACGCGGGAGGAATGATTGCTGGATTGATGGCGATTGAAGATTCACCTGGGTCTTCGGTATCACCCCTGGCTTCACTGGCTGTTTATTCGAATGTTTTTGAATCGTTGGCTTGGTTAGCAGTCCTCATGGGGGCGGGTCTACTTTTGGTATCCCCTTGGTTGGCCAGGAAAATGCACTGATGTTTATCTAAGGGGTAACAGGGGTAACAGGGGTAACAGGGGTAACAGGGGTAACAGGGGTAACAGGGGTAACAATAACCCTTATAAACAGCCTTTTTTGAGCTTGACCCCGAGAACGGCCAACCAATGGTTCTGTTTTCATCGCTGCAATAGCCTGGGTGGCTTCTGATTTGGCTTGCAACAGGAGTTAGGAAAACCTTGCGAAAACGAATTGGTTTTGCCCTCCGAGATCATCCTAATATCAAGGGCCTCAGACGGGAGCTTTACGAGGCAGTAGCGGCTCTGTCAGACCAGGTAATTCCGATTCGATTTGGGCCCTGAAATGTTGCTTTAGGTCTTTTTGTGCTGGATCACTCCATAAATTATGGAACTGTTCTGGGTCAGTGTTCATATCATATAGCTCACCTTCATCTCCCTGGTACAGGCTGCTGGTCTCATATTGTGTATACAGCCAGCCATCGGAGTGATAAAGACTGCGCAGGTGCAGGTCGATATCACCGTGTTGTGAATCCCATTGGGTAAATACCTGAGAACGGTTCTGTTTCCTGGCTGTCTCTTGACTATCAGGTAGTGGTGTACCTTCAACATAACCAGGTAACTCGATTCCAGCAATTTCACAGAAGGTAGCTGCCAGGTCAAGATGACCTACAGGGTCGTGAATTTGATCCGGTTGGATGTTGGAGAGCTCAGCCGGTCGCCAGATCAGCGGCACATGCATGAGCGCATCGACGTGGTAGGGTCCTTTGAACATGAGTCCAAAGTCGCCCTGCAGTTCACCGTGATCGGTGGTGAAGAATATATCGGTATTGTGGTAATTTCCGGTGGTCTTAAGATGGGCAATTACGCGTGCGCAGGCGTCGTCGATGAGTTCGTTTTCAATGTGGGTCATGGCATTGATTTCGCGCACCTGGTCTGCGCTCATGTCCGCGGGAATGAAATTCCGTGGAGATTCCAGATTGGTCCAGATTGAACCATGATAGTACCCAAGCCAGTGCTCTGGTTTTTGCCCTAGGACTTGCCTGGCCTGCTCGGAGTCACAATAACGTGCTGGCAGATCCAGATCGCGCCAGGGAACACGTGATAATTCTGATTTAGGCACGTCCCAGGGATGGTGAGGGTCTGGAAAGCTCATCCAGCAAAACCAGGGATCGCTGGATGATTGCTGGCTCTCCAGCCACTTGATGGTACGGTCGGCCACCCACTGCGTATGATACAGCGCTGGCGGAACATCCATGGGCCAGACCTGGGTGGCATTAGTGTCGCCAGCGCCAATCGTATTCTGGCCTTGCTCGGTTATCATCGGGTAGAAAAGCGCTTTTTCACGGGGATATTGATTCATCCAGAGGTCGTAATGGCTGTGACCTTCAAAAAAATGATTAGCCAGTTCCATGTGCTGAAAACCTCGATGGGGACCGGTGTGATTAAGAGAGGCCATTTTATTTTCGAAAAAGTCCTCAGGTGAGCCAAGCCACGGTTCAAAGTGAGCTTTACCCAGCAAGGCTGTCTGATAACCATGCTCCTGCAGGTGGTGAGCAATCGTCTGGGTGTCTTCTGGCAGGGCAACACCATTCATCCATACGCCATGCGAGCCGACATGCTGGCCGGTTATAATTGTCGCTCTGGCCGGCATGCAGACAACGTTCTGGTTGTGAGCTCTAGCGTAGTTCAGGCCTGTCCTGGCCAGTTCATCGATGGTGGGTGTCCTGGCTACCTTGCCACCATTGCAACCGAGGGCATCAAACCGCATTTGGTCGGTCGTGATGAGTAGTATGTTGCGCTTTTTGGGAGATGAGCCGTCTGGTCCTTTCTCGATCACATTTCGGTTCGAAGCTACCATATACTGACCCGTTCGGATTTATCCAGATATAGCGCATCACCGGGCTTGACATCAAATGCGCGATACCAGGCATCTACGTTACGTACGATGCCGTTGACTCGATATTTTGGCGGGGAATGAGGGTCAATCTTTAACAGTTGCAGTGCCAGGTCAGGCGTTCGATGGGTGCGCCAGCTTTGCGCAAAAGCGAGAAAGAAACGCTGGTCCCCGGTTACGCCGTTAATCACAGGAGCGATCTCGCCATCAAGTGCTTGTTTATAAGCGTAATAGGCGACTTCAATCCCGCCAAGGTCACCGATATTTTCACCGAGGGTGAATTTCCCATCGATGAAACTGTTTTCAGATGGCTCATAGCGATTGAATTGATCGATCAACTTTTTCGTACGATCATTGAAATTCTTCCGGTCCATGTCAGTCCACCAGTTTCGCTTGACGCCCAACGAATCTGATTTTGATCCCTGATCATCAAACCCATGACCCATCTCGTGGCCTATGACAGCACCGATAGCGCCGTAGTTAACCGCCAGGTCGGCACCGGGATCAAAAAAAGGCGGGTCGAGGATGGCAGCGGGAAAGACGATTTCATTAAAACCAGGATTGTAATAAGCATTGACGGTTTGCGGCATCATGAACCATTCAGCACGATCAGTTATAGAGCCTAGTCTGTCGATCTCATATTGTTCAAAGAAAGCGCTTATACGACGTGAATTATCGAACAGGGTTTTCGGGTCAATTTGAATGTCAGATAAATCCAGCCATTGATTTGGGTAGCCAATTTTTGCGGTGAAGGCGGTTAATTTGAGGAGGGCTTCCTGTTTAGTGGCACTACCCATCCAATCAATTGCTTCTATACGCGCCTGGAATGCTGAACGGAGATTTTCGACCAGCTTTTCCATATCGGTTTTTGACTCAGCACTGAAATGACGGTTTACGTAGGCCTGGCCGAGTAACTCGCCAAGCCCATACTTGTTGCCGATTCGAGCAACGCCTCTCTTCCAGCGGGCAAGTGGTTCGCTCTGGCCTCTTACTGTTTTACCCCAGAACTCGAATCCGGCCTGGTCAATTTCGCTGGCGAGTAGACCGCTATGATTATCGATCATATGGAAGGTCAGGTAGGCTCGCCAGTCTGCTATTTCTGTGTTTCTGATGAAATCAATCAACGGTCCTATGGTATCGGGGTGGGACAGGTTGATTTCCTCAACCGCGTCGACTCCTCTTGCGCTAAGAAATCTGAGCCAGGGAAATTCCGGGTGGGTGTTGGTAAGTTCACTGGTTAAGGTCGGGTTGAATGTTTTATCTCTGTCTCGTCGATCTGATCTGATCCATTGCAGTTCTGCGATCTGTGTTTCTATTGCCAGGATTCTCGAGGGCCAGGCAACGCTAACGTCATAGTTCGCAAAAGAGAGCATTTTAGCGATGTGTTGTTTATATTCGTACCTGATATGGTTCATTCGCTCACTATCTTCCAGATAGTAATCTCGATCCCCGAGGCCCAGCCCGGAGAGCCCAATGGACAACTTGTACTCATCCGGATTGACCGGGTTGAGGCCGATCCAGGCACTGAATGGACTGATTCCCCCAACCAGGTATTGGCGGCCAAATTCATCGGCTAACGCCTCTAGCGAGTCGATCATCGCTATTCGATTGAGGTCTTCGGAAAGCGGAGAGATCCCTAGCTTATCCAGCTCTGAGATATCCATCCAGCTGTTGAAAAGGGCGCCAACTTGCTGTTCCGGGCTGCTTGCTTCGGATGCTGTCTGACTTAAATCGGAAATAAGTTGTCTGACTCTGTCTTCAGCTCTCTCACGAATGATGGCGCTGACACCCCAGGAGGTTCTGTCAGAAGGGATCGGGTTGTCGGCTAACCATGTGCCATTAGCATATTGATGAAAATCATCTCCCGGTGCAGTGTTTAAATCCCGGGCAGTCAGGTCCACTCCCCAGGGAGGGTATAGCGGTGTTACCTGGTTGGTTTTAGATTGCTCATTGTCAGGATTTTCAGTGCAGGCGGTGAAGACTATAGTGGCTGATAGTGCCAGCATAAATTTAGGAAAATTTGGCATTAGTTTCTCTTTTTTCGGCAGATGGATTTCCACCCTGATGATGATTGCTTCTGGTTGGTAGTATGTCGGCAGTAAGGCATTATTTTTCGTCTTTAGCTACGATCAGGCAGGACTGCTATCAGTTCCGGTTAACAAAATGCTTGGCGCGTGCGGTCAATGCCATGCCTTGGTCTAACCTAGAGATCATGCCTTTGAATCGTTTCCTGGCATGAATTTCATGGACACAGAATTGACGCAGTGGCGGGTATTTTTCGCAGTGATTTGCTCGCCTGTGAATACATGGCCCAAATGTCCGTTACAGTTGGCGCACAGTATCTCAGTTCTGAAACCATCATTATCCCGCTCTTTTCTAATCGCGCCGGGTATTTCATCGTCGAAAGCGGGCCAGCCACAATGGGCTTGAAACTTGTCTTCTGAACGATACAGGGGCGTATCACATTGCCTGCACAAGTACAGGCCTGGTGCAAACTGGTCGTCATATTCACCAGAAAAAGGTCGTTCAGTGCCTTTTTGAAGTATGACCCATTCTTCTTCCTGGGTAAGGGTGTTTCTATGGTCGTTCATGGCTTGCCTTGGTTGGGAGAGAAATTGATCTGTACCAGGTAATTATGCATCTGATAAGGTTAAGTTTATACCTCTGAAGCGGTTTTTGATCACAAAGAGCCAGACCAGAAACCGGCCTGCCGAACCTGGATTAAAGGAGGAAAAAAGACTCAACCTACCGGCCAATGCCTTTGCGGCGAAATCAGCTATCAGATTACTGGAGATCCTGTTGCCGCAGGTGTATGTCATTGTAAGAATTGTCAGCGGCAGGGAGGTTCTGCTTTTTCAACTCTGTGGGGCATTGCCAGAACAGCAATACAATTCGCCGGTGCTACCCCTAAATGTTATGTTGATGGCGATACTGCCAGTGGTGGTCAGGTGAGTCGCTATTTCTGTGGTAATTGTGGTTCCGCTTTGTATTCGGAGGGGCGCCAGCCAGATGTTCTCTATCTGAAAACCGGTACCCTGGATGACACAACATCGTTTTCTCCTGCTTTTCATGTCTGGGTTGATAGCAAACAGTCCTGGGTGGACTTGCCGGATGATGTGGCCCAGGTAGCCACGCAAATGTAAATTCAGTTCAATTGCTTTTGTGTTAAATAACACAGTGGGTCCGTTATTAGGTGCGCTCTGACACGCACTGATACTTAGCCGGAGCGTTGCTTGGTCATGCTTAAAACCAATTGGACCGGGTAATCGATGCTTAATACCAGGGTTTTGTCTGGTTTAGATGCCATAGGCACTTCTGAGTAGAGACATGGGATGGCTGGTGACCGGTTCATGTTCTGCAAGATTTTCAATATGAACGGCTGCCATTGGACAATCGCTAACCAGGTGTTGATTGTTTGCAGCGTTTACCTGTCTTACCACAGGTCGGGCAATTTTCAGGGATTTGGATCGGGTTTCTTTTTTTACGGCATAGGTGCCATCGTGCCCTGAGCATCGTTCGATGGTCTGGACTTCGGTGCCTGGTACTAGATTCAGAATATCGCGAGTCTTGTAACCGATTTTTTGAACTCTTAAATGACAGGCAACCTGATAGCTGATGTCCCCGAGGGTTTGTTTGAAGTCGGTATTAAACTCCCCTCCTTTGTGGCGGAGATAGAGGTATTCGAAGGGATCAAAAAAGGCCTTCTGAACCTTCAGCACATCCGCGTCATCCGGATACATGAGCGGTAGTTCCTGCTTGTACATGAGGACACAGGAAGGAATTGGCGCGATCAGGTCAAATCCCTCGTCGACCATGGCTGCAAGAATGGGGATGTTTTTTTCTTTCAGAGCATTGACTGAATCCAGGTCGCCGAGTTCAAGCTTGGGCATGCCACAGCAGGCCTCTTTATTGACGAGATCAATGCTGATGCCATTGTGTTGGAATACTTTAATGAAATCTTCACCTAGATCAGGCGTGTGGTAGTTGCCGTAGCAGGTTGCGTAGAAAGCCACTTTACCGGTCGTTGCGCCGACAGGCTTGGCGTCTATTTTAGCCGGACTGAATTTTTTTCTTAAGGTATTGCGATGATAGGAAGGCAGCGGCGCATGCTTATGAACGCCAATGGTCATGTCCAGTGCGTTACGAAACAAAGGGTTTTTGTTCAACGCATTCACGGTCACATCGACCAGGGGAATGGCGGTAATGGTCTTCCCCAGCGCGCCTGTGCTAGTCAGTATCCTGTCTCTCAGGCGTGCTTTGCCCGCTTTAAAACTCTGGGCCTTGCCTCGGAGCATGAGATGGGGGAAATCAACGTTCCATTCGTGTGGTGGCACGTAAGGGCATTTGGTCAGATAGCACAGGTCGCAGAGGTAACACTGGTCAACTACCTTGCTGTAGTCTGCTTTATCAACGCCGTCTACCTCCAGGGTAGATGACTCATCGACCAGATCAAACAAGGTCGGGAAGGCATCGCAAAGGCTCACGCAACGGCGACAGCCATGGCATATGTCAAAAACCCTTTCCAATTCTTCATTAAGTTCCTCAGGCTGCCAGAAACTATCCGCTTTCCAGTCCAGTGGGTGCCTTGTAGGTGCCTGAAGACTTCCTTCGCCTTGTGCTTTCATTTTATTTCCGACTGTTAGTGACTTGATGACCCAACCAGAATGATTTTATTCGGTGTTGGCCCAGAGCTCTAATAAAAGTTTTAACTCATGTCGATCAAGGTTATTGATCATAGATGGCAGAACCTGAATGAATTTCCTGGTTTTAGTGACCAAAATGCAAGGGCTAGGGTGCTCAGAGTTTGATCCCGATGCCGGTATTGTCAGGTAATGCAGCAATTGATGGGCCGGTTTTCAGATTGCTTCGCAGTCGAGTAGCACTGGATAACCGCTTTGAGTTCGTTGTTATTAACGGGAGCTGCTGTTTTTCTGCGGTCTCGTTGATTGATTGGAGAGGGTTTGGTTTTTTCATGTGCAGGTGAAACAGGTGATGATAGGCAATGCAGGGCTGGGTTGAGGGCCATTAATTTGAGTTAGAACGCATTTCGATCTGCGATCGAATTAACTGATGTGCCGCCTTGTCCAATGGGTAGCGGATTAATGGGATGACTGCCAGGAGAAGGCCCAGGGCGGTACCCAGAGAATAGGTCAGCAGAAGTCCGTCAAGGGCTGCTTGCGGGTTCTCCTTTCCAGGTAGGAAATTGAAGGCCAGTTCAAGAATAGCAAAGCTGGTGCCGACCGCAATTGCAGCGCCAAGTTTGTTGGTGGTAGTCAACAGGGCAAAAAACACACCAGATCGCTTTTCTCCGGAGTGCAATTCGTCCTGATCGGTGAGGTCTGCCATCATCGAGCGTAATAGGGTTGGTGCCGCTCCGAAAGCGACACCGAAAGTGAGCGTAAATCCCCACAGAATAGCTATGTTGCCTTCCTCAGCAAGAGGTATCAGGAGTAGATTGATGGCCGCAGCGTAACCAAGGGCGATTTTTAGAGCGACATCCTTACCGATTTTATAAGCTAGTTTTAGCCACATAGGCATAGCCAGGAAGCTAGCCAAGAAATAGAACAGGAGGGCTATGCTGGCGTGTTCCGGTAGCTTGAAGTAGGCGCTGGCGATAAAGATGTATAGTGCACCGCTGACGGCGGTGCCAAAACCAGACGCAAAATCTGCAGCCAGTAATCGCCACATGAGTTGGTTATTGGCGATCAGTGTGAATTGTTTTTTTAAGGATAAGCGAGACGAAGAAACGCTATGGCTGTCTGGAACCACCAGCAAGGTGGGGATAGCTAAAATCGGGAACAGGATCAAGCAGAACCAGCCCATGCTGGCAACTTTATCCTGTTGACTGCTATAACCATTAAGTTCGAGCGCTGCGGGTATCGCCAGCACGATGGTCATGCCGGCGATGATAAAAATTTCCCGCCAGCCAAATAAACGTGAACGATCATCATAGCTTTGGGATAGCTCTGCCCCCCAGGATTGGTGGGCAATAGCCAGCATGGTATAGCCAATATAAAGCGCCACCAGCCAGAACAGGAGATAACTTGCAGAGACTGATTCTTTGGAAGGCATGAATACCATCCAGACCGAAATCAAAAGAATAGGCAGGGAAAGTGCAATCCAGTGTTTTCGCCGTCCCCACCGCGTTTGGTAACGATCAATGGCATAGCCCATGATCGGGTCTGTAATGACGTCGCTTATTCGGGCGATGGTAAATATAGTGCCCACTACGACAAGGGATAGCCCCATGCCCTCACTATAAAACCGGGGCAAATAGACGGCCACAGGCATACCCATGGCGGCCATCGGCAGGGAAATACCGGAGTAGGCTGCTAAAACGGGTGAGGTGAGCGGTTTGATGGGCGGATATCACTTAATCATTTCACATTGCAGACACCCTAACAGAATTTATCGTCTAAGGAATATAGACCTGTCGTGATTTTTTTCGGCCGCAATAGTGATGCCTGCACGGGGATGTTGACTTGCTGCTTGTCCCGACAGCAGCATGACGGCTATTGCAGAATGGGAGTATTCATCTGGGTAGCAGTCCGATACCAGAACCCTCAAATATGGCCGCTGCATAAACTGAAGTACTTTCAGAAAGCCGCCCATGGGGCCACACTTCGAGATCTTCATTTCAGCCTATTCCTGCTCAACCGCCCCTCAACAGGCGCTGTTCAAGGTTTTTCGGTTGAACCCTGGAAGCTGCGGTAGAATAAGCCCAGATCGTGCGCGAAAATCACGATGGTCAAGCTGAAAGGGTTTGTAGCCGGTCGTTTTGTTTATGGGTCTTGACGGGCTAGGCCGATTGGCATGCTTAGATTATCAGGGTAGGGCGATGCTATTGTCAGATTATGGCTATGGCTTACTTACTACAGACGAGGTTTGGATTATAACTATGAAAGTTGTTTATTGTGTTAAAGCAGGATCGCATCTCGACTTGGAGTATCAGGATATTGCAATTCCTTGCGAACCGGGTCCAGGTGAAATTCAGGTGTCCGTTGATGCCAGGGGTATTCAGTTCAGCGATTTAGTTAAATTTGCAGGCCAATATCAAGAGAGTTCAGGTTATCCTTTTGTGGTTGGGGGTGAAGGTGCTGGGTCAGTTATTGCCCTGGGAAGCAGCGTCACCAGCGTGGAACTCGGAGCTAAGGTTCTGGTGCCAGCCGGGTGTGCGGAGATTGTTAATGTCTCCGCAAAAGCCGTTACTCAGATTCCTGATGGAGTCGACCTTAAGATGGCCGCTTCATTCAGGAATAACTATTTGACTGCGCTGGACGGGTTAACACGCGCCGGCCTGCAGCCTGGAGAAACGCTTCTTGTGCATGGTGCAGCTGGGGGAGTTGGTTTGGCGGCAGTTGATATAGGCAAGCTAATGGGTGCCAGGGTCATTGGTACAGCGAGTTCCGATGAAAAACTGGCTGTGGTTACTAAAATGGGTGCTGACGAGGTCATAAATTATATAGATGGTTTCCGTGATCAGGTCAAAGACTTAACCGGTGGACTGGGTGCAGATGTTATTTATGACCCAGTCGGTGGCGATGTCTTTGATGAGTCAATGCGCTGTATCGCACCATTTGGACGCATATTGGTTGTCGGTTTCACGGCAGGTCGACCTGCCTTGGCAAAAACCAACCATTTGTTAGTGAAGGATGCGACTGTGATTGGTTATACCGTCGGCGGTCTGCAGCGACATCGGCCGCAGGTGGCACATGGGCACATGCAGGTATTAATGGGTTGGCTTGCGTCAAAAAGAATTCAGCCGTTTATTTCTCATGTGCTGCCCATGGCTGACATCATTGAAGCTTACCAACTGCTGGTTGATCGTAAAGTCGTCGGTAAGGTAATCATTACCAATAACGAGTAGATCTAGCCATTAATTGATCTTGGTTGGGCCAGAGTTGAGGCTACTGGCTTGAAAAGCCGAGGTTAGCTCAGGCTTAACCTCTACAACAGGCCTTGGCATTCATTCTTCATGAAGGCTTATGCAGGCTTCACGAAGCAATTTAGCCGCCATAGGGCTGGTCACTTTTGTGAGGTTCTTGATAACACATTGGGCAGCATCGCCGGTCAGGTTCTGCTTGGGGTGCTCGTCTCTGCCGTCCTCGAACCAATGCATGCCCCCGGGTCCCCTGCCGGGTGCTTCGTGTAGTTCTTCTATAAATAACCTTTCTGCGTGTTCTGAAGATCCGCCCAGGCCTTTGATGAAAAAGATGTCCTTGTCTCCATCGGCAATTACCTCTACGTCAAGTTGATCAATATCTATGGAGCCACTCGATGCCATTAGAGGGTGGTCATTGCCTTTAGACCGCGTAACAAAGACCTTTTTGTTGCCTGAGGGGTCTGCATCGTCTCTGCTTCGGGAATGTTTGATGATCTTTATTTTTGCGCCGCCGGCTTTTAGGGCCTCGAGTATTTCAGCATCGAGCTCGACGCCTGCTTCACTGAGGATACTGGTCAGTGATTCCTGGTCAGAATGAGCGTTAGTTTCTATGACGAAGGTATTTTCTGATAGTTCAGGGTCCTGGTTATCTCGCGCCAGTGCAGGCGTCGCGAGCAGTATGATAAGGAGTGCTAAGCTAACTTTTTGCATGTTGGAGCTTCCTTTTTTGAGTTGATTTGAGTTGATTTGAGTTGATTTGGGCTGAATAGTCCATTGGTTTGGTGGCGCTGCCGAAGCAGGTTATGCCAGCCAATGATGGATAAAATTTTGCGTCCAGGTGTAGTGTATCTTAAATTTCTGCGAAACCCAGCGGCTGTCAGTCCAGTGGTAGGGTTAGCACGATAAAACGATTTGGAACTCGTCGTTTCAAGTCACTTGTTTACCCATCCGGGTTCTGGATAGAGTGGGTGATTAGCTGCTTCACAGCCTTATGATCTCCATCCTGGATGCTGCCATAGCTGTCTTGCAATGCGGCCAGACTCGCCTGGTCTGCGGTTGTAGGTTGGTGATGTTCCTGGATGGTTGGATAGATCGTTACAGTGGCTTGCTCGCCTAGGATCTTGGAAGCTATCCAACGAGTGGTTAGGACGGCATCCTCGCAGGTAACAATGCCGACATCAAACCATGAGCAGGGTAGTAGGAATTCAGTTTTGCAGAAATAGAGGTTCTCTATCAACTGACTGGATTTCTCCTCCATAAACAGGCATGAGGCAGGCACGTCTTTGTCTATCAGGCAGTATCGAAGCGCTTCTGCCTGGCTCCGGATAGGCTTGATATCAAGGCCTTGATCATAGCCTCCAGTCAGCAGAATTTGTGCGGCACTGCCCTGATGGAACACTTCTGCGGCGAGCTGACATCTTTGCTTGACAGTAGGATCATCAAATTGATGGCTATGACCAATGATAATAAGTACATCATGATAATGCGGGTTATTCATTGTCACGGTTATCCTTCCTTTCAGTCACGGGTGTTTGTTTGAACCGCCGATAAAACTCCACGGGCAGGGCTCCTTTTGGCGCTGTTTTTACTAGCACTGCCGTTTGCTATGTCCGGTTAGCGGGCCGCTGGAAACCGTTGTTGGTCCTTTTAGTTCCAGGTGCAAAAAACGGTTTCCAGGACCTGTTTTGGCGTTTATGCGGTCAATTCAAAGCCACGGTAATTTTGCTCGGCGACGTCTGCACATATTTCTGCATAAGTCGGGAAGCCCCCTACGAACGGCATAAAAATCCTTGGTTTGCCTGGCACATTGGCACCCAGGTACCATGAGTTACAAGTAGGGAAAAGTGTGCCATTGGCAATTTCGTTGGTTAGATCAACCCAATCGTTTTCTGCATCTTCCAGCGCCTCGATGGTGCTTAGCTTGCTGTCGCGTAGATGGGTCATGCAATCGATTATCCAATTTACATGTTGTTCGATAGTGATGATCATGTTTGACAGTACAGATGGACTACCCGGACCGGAAACGGTGAATAAGTTAGGGAAACCAGACGAGCAGAGGCCGAGGTAGGTTCTTGGGCCCGCGTGCCACTTTTCCTGGAGAGAAAGGCCGTTCTTCCCCTCTATATCTATTTTCAGAAGGCTGCCGGTCATGGCGTCAAAGCCGGTAGCATAGATAATCATATCGAATTTATAATGTTGGCCGTTCTGGATCAGGCCTTCGGGAGTAATCTCCTCAACGGGATGCTCCTTTACATTAACCAGGTTTACGTTTGGTTTGTTGTATGTCTCAAAGTAATGACTGTCTACACAGACCCGTTTGCAACCCAGAACCTGGTCAGGACAGAGTAGTTCAGCAACCTCGCTATCATTGACGGCTGCTCTGATTTTGTTCCTGACAAATTCAGCAGCAATATCATTGGCTTGCTTATCGGCTCCAGTGTCTCCGAAAGCACTGGTGAAACCAAGCCCCCCTTCTTGCCATTTTTTTTCAAAGCGAGCTAGTCGAACCTCATCATCGACGTCAAAAATAGAATCCTCCCAGCGCGACTGGTGTGCACCAAAGGCAGCAAACATCTCCCTGTTTTCGGCCCTGAACGCAGGATAGGAATTTTTAATCGAGGTGGCGTATTGTTTGTCGAGTGGCTCGTTGTGGGCGGGAATCGAATAGTTAGCGGTACGCTGGAATACCGTCAGGTGCTCACAACTCTGGGCAATAATGGGGATTGATTGTATCGCCGAGGAGCCTGTGCCGATGATACCAATTCGTTTCGAATTGAAATCCACAGGTGAATGAGGCCATTGACCCGTATGAAACGATTCACCTTCAAAGGAGTCTACACCTTTGAACTTGGGCAGGTTTGTCGATGACAGGCAGCCTGTCGCCATGATGCAGAATTTGGTTCGATAGGTTTTGTTCTGATCTGTTCTCACCAGCCATTCCTGATGAATTTCATCATAGCGAGCAGTCAGGACCCGGGTATTAAAATTGATATGTTGACGAAGCTCGAACCGGTCTGCAACGTAGTTTGCGTAGCGGAGAATCTCAGGTTGAGGAGCGTATTTTTCTGACCAGTTCCAATCCTGCTGGAGGTCTTCATCAAAAGTATAGGAATACTCCATGCTCTGGATATCACAGCGGGCGCCAGGATAGCGATTCCAATACCAGGTTCCACCTACATTATCCCCGGTTTCAAATACAATTGGATGGTAGTTTTCTTTAACCAGGCGATGCAATGCATACATTCCTGCAAAACCAGCCCCTACGATAACTGCATCAACGCGCTGTTCAGACATAAATCCTTGATCCTTCTTATTCAAACCAGTGGTTCCTAAAACCAAATGCTCCTCAAGCTTAATGTTCCTAGATCTACACCTTCCTAGAGCTACACCTTCCTAAAGCTACACCTTTCTAAAGCTAAATTGTTCCACGTCTTATTCATAGACACAAACAGTCAATGTGCGCATACTCTGTGGCGACACCGATTCCCGGTAATTGCCGAAGAGAAAGTCTATGCACCCGACCTTAATAGTATTGACCCTAGCACAGTGCCTGGCTCAAACGGGAGCCCCTATGGTGGTATTATTAGGCGGTATTATCGGCGCGGGGCTGGCTCCGTCGCCCGGGTTGGCTACCTTACCATTGGCTTTAATGATCGTCGGTACGGCCAGTACTACCGTCCCGGCAGCATTACTCATGCGCCGGTTTGGACGAAAACCTGGATTTATCTTTGCAGCAGGCTATGCCAGTTTAGGTGGTTTGCTCGCAGCCTATGCCGTAACCGAAGAACATTTTGTCTTGTTTTGTTGTGCAACGTTTCTTATAGGCAGTCATAATGCCTTCATTCAGCAGTATCGGTTTGCATTAACAGAGGTTGTACCCACCGAAAAATTAGGTCGCTATTTGTCGATCCTGATGCTGGCGGGTGTGGTCGCGGCCTACATTGGTCCGGAGTTAGCAACCCGGTTGAAACAAGTCAGTGGGATGGCTCTGTATGCCGGTTCTTTTATTGGTTTGAGCTTTTTCATGTTGGGCACAATGATGGTGTTGTGTTTTTATCAACCTGGCAAGATGACGTTACCGGCAAAGGGTGAGCAAAGTGGCAGAGCGCTCCTGGAAATTGCTAAACAGGTTAATTTTAAGCTTGCTTTAGGCGCAGCAGTGGCGGCCTGGAGCATTATGAGCTTACTCATGACAGCTACGCCTCTGAGCATGCATAATCTGGATATGATTAACCTGGAAGATACAGCCTGGGTAATCCAGAGCCATATCATGGCTATGTTTCTGCCCTCCTTGTTCAGCGGAATCCTGGTGGATCGGTATGGTCCTCTGAAAATTATAGCTGTTGGTGCGGTCATATTGCTGGCTTGTCTTCTCGTCGCCTGGGGAGATCGTCTACTGCTTCATTACTGGTGGTCTATGGTATTACTGGGGGTGGGTTGGAATTTCATGTTTCTTGGCGGTACAACGCTGCTGACGACCACTTATCGACAGGCAGAACAGTTTAAGGTTCAGGCCACTAATGATTTTGTTGTTTTTTCTCTGCAGGGCCTGGCAGCACTGAGTTCCGGTTTTCTATTAATGAATTGGGGCTGGGACTCTTTAGTCTACCTGAGCGCACCATTTCTGTTAGTGCCGATTATTTTGATGGTTCGATATCGCGGTAATTTTTCGTCCGCGGTGGCAGATTAGCAGGAGGTTAAACCATGGCTGAATTTGTTATACCACCCGCTGATGTTGTTTGCTTACCGGTGCGTGATCACAATGGCCAGTTCCCGGTAGCTGAGATCTATTGCGTTGGCCGTAACTATGCAGATCACGCCATCGAAATGGGCCATAATCCTGATCGAGAGGAACCATTTTTCTTTATGAAACCTGGCTATGCAGTGCTGAGCCAAGGTGGTTCTTTCAAGTACCCGGGTTTGACCAGGGATCTGCATCACGAAGTGGAACTGGTTGTTGCACTTGCCGGTGGAGGGGAAAATATAAAGGTCAGTGATGCACCTGATTTAATTTACGGCTTTGCCGTTGGTATTGACCTGACACGCCGTGATATCCAGGCCGAGGCAAAAAAATTGGGCAGGCCCTGGGATGCTGGGAAAACCTTCCTGCACGCAGCACCCTGTTCAGAAGTGATGCCCAATCCAGCCCTGCATACCATCGAACAAGCGAGTATTAGCCTGGCCGTCAATGGTGAAACCAGGCAATCGGGCAACCTCAACCAAATGATTTGGAAAGTCCCCGAAATAATAGCCAGGTTGTCGGAATGCTTTCCTCTGCAAGCAGGAGATTTAATCTTTACCGGCACACCAGCCGGGGTTGGGCCTGTTTTTGCTGGAGATGAACTGCAAGCGAGTATAGAGGGTATTGGCTCACTTCGGGTTACCGTAACGGCCTAAAGTAGCGATTTGGCGGTGTTCCTGCAAAATGCTTTAGGTGTTCCTGTAAAATGCTTTAAAGGACCAGAGCATAGAGGCGTCGGTGATACTCTGCTGAGATTCAGATTGTGCTAGCTGCCTGCCGGGATAGTTTGATTTGGTCATAAAAAAACCATTCCAGAAGAAGCTTTTCCCTGTTGATTTTGCATGGCAGTCGTCAAATGATCACGCGAAGCAGGTATACTAGGGCATCATGACTGAATCATCTTCCATCCTCTGCCGTGCCAGCAATCTGCTCTGTGAAAGGAACCGGCGGACATTATTTTCCGATCTTAGTTTTGAGCTTGAACAGGGCCAGTTGCTGCATCTAAAAGGTCCAAATGGCTCAGGTAAAACCACCTTGCTGAAAATTCTCGCGGGCCTGTTTATTGACTATGAGGGTGAAATCAGGTGGCAGGAAAATCACCGGCTAATCTACTCGGGTCACCTGTTTGCAGTGCAGGGACAGTTGACCCCCTATGAGAACCTGGATTTTATGCTGGGCCTGCAGGGCGTGGTTGCCAGTCGGGATGAAGTTTATGCGGCGTTGGCTGCTTTTGGTCTGGAAGAGACTCGGTTTAGCCTTTGCAGGGAGCTATCGGAAGGCCAAAGAAAGAGAGTCACCCTGTGTCGATTGAAATTAATCAGGCAGGCGATCTGGTTGCTGGACGAACCATACAGTGCTTTGGATGAAGCCGGCACGGTTTTATTGAGCCAGCTTTGTGAGCAGCATCTTGAAAGCGGCGGTGGTTTGGTTATGACCAGTCACCAGGCTATTCCAATCCCTCGCTCTATTCATACGTTGGAATTACAGCCATGTTCTTAGCAGTTATCAGTCGCGAGTTGCGTATTGCCGCAAGAAATCCAGGGGAATGGCTACAGCCATTGTTTTTTTTATTGGTGGTAATCACACTGTTCCCGCTTGGTGTAGGGCCGTCGCCTTTATTGCTAGCGACCTTGGCGCCGGCGCTAATCTGGATTACCGCGCTGTTGGCAGTCTTACTTTCCGTTGACAGGTTGTTTCGGGATGACTTTGAGGATGGCACGCTGGAACAATGGGTGCTGGGTTCTGGACCTGTCTGGCTAAATAGCCTGGCTAAAGTAGCTGCTCATTGGTTGTTAACCGGCTTGCCGATCGTCTGTCTGAGCCCGCTTTTGTGCGTCATGCTGAATTTGGATTACCAGTGGATACCGACAGTTGCACTATCATTACTATTGGGAACCCCTATCCTGAGTCTGCTCGCAGCACTGGGGGGGGCATTGACGGTGGGGTTAAGGCAAAGCAGTGCGCTTCTCCCCATCATCATTATGCCGTTGATGGTTCCGGTTTTGATTCTAGCGACTCAAGCAATAGGTTCGAGCTTGAACGGAGGCACCTTTTTTTTATGGCTTGCGGCGCTGTTAAGTTTTTCGTTGACGTTTCTACCGTTGGCTATTGCCATCAGTCTGAAAGCGGCAGTGAGTCGTTAAACGGTCTACGGGTCTTTTATTCTGTTAAAATCTGAGAAGCCAGGATAAGACGTTAGCCAACAACAGAATGGTAAAAAATATTTGGCGTAATATGAAAATATTAATACACAGGGAAAACGATCGGTATGAATAATAGGCTGTGGAAATGGATTCACATGCTTGGCTCGGCAAAGCACTTTTATCGGATCAGTAGCGTGATTCTGCCGAGCCTGTGGATAGGCTCAGTATTGGTTCTTTTACTCGGCTTGTATGCAGGGCTCATCCTGGCACCTGCTGATTATCAGCAGGGTGACTCGTTTCGTATTATGTATATTCATGTGCCCGCTGCTATACTGTCCCAGGCCATTTACGTGATGATGGCGAGCATGGGTGCAGTGTTCCTTATTTGGAAGATTAAACTCGCTGATGTGGCCATGCG
>JABIZD010000104.1 GCA_018666555.1 Gammaproteobacteria bacterium | reverse complement strand
GTTTGCTTGACTGCTTTAATTGACAGCGTCTTTTAAAGCTTTACCGGCTTTAAATGCTGGAACATTTGCTGCCTTGATCTGTATTTCAGCTCCAGTCTGTGGGTTTCTTCCTGTTCGTGCAGCACGCGAGCGAACCGAAAAAGTACCAAATCCAACCAGAGTTACGCTATCGCCACCCTTCAGCGAAGCGGAAATTGAATCCACTACTGAATCCAAAGCTCTGCCAGCAGCTGCTTTGGAAATATCAGCTGATGCTGCGATGTTGTCGATGAGTTCTTGCTTATTCAATATATACCCCTTATCTAACCGTTTGTTCGTTTTGAAAGTTATTTTACCTAGTTTTAACTTTGTAAAATCCGTAGATTCCTGCAAGTGAATCTCTAGCGTTTTATATCAAGCCAGCCTATGAGAATCAAGCTAAAATGCTCAATGAGCACTAATCCGTGAGTCCTGCTTCTTTTCCTGCGAACCATCGCTGGTATCGGCTCCAGGCGCAGGCATACGTTGCAATGCAACCTCGAGTACCTCGTCGATCCACTTAACTGGAATAATTTCTAATTCGCCTTTGATATTATCAGGAATATCCTTTAAATCCCGTTTATTTTCATCCGGAATCATGACTACTTTTATCCCGCCTCGATGAGCTGCCAGTAATTTTTCCTTTAATCCCCCAATCGGTAATACCTGCCCTCTCAAGGTAATCTCTCCTGTCATAGCCACTTCGGCGCGCGCAGCGATCCCTGTCAAAACTGACACGATAGCAGTACACAATGCAATTCCTGCGCTGGGGCCATCTTTTGGTGTTGCGCCTTCAGGCATATGAATATGAAGATCAAATTTTTCGTGGAAATCCGCAGCAATCCCGAGTACTTCGGCTCGACTGCGTACAACGGTTATGGCCGCCTGAATCGACTCCTGCATGACATCACCTAAAGAACCCGTTTTAGTCGTCAAGCCTTTACCAGGTACGGCGGCACTTTCAATAGTCAACAACTCCCCGCCAACACTGGTGACTGCCAGACCGGTTACCTGCCCCACCTGGTCTTCGATTTCAGCCCTGCCAAAATTAAAACGCCGAACTCCGGAGAAAGCCTCTAGCTGCTCACTATCAATTTCCAGGCAGACGTCTTCCGAGGCAGTGGCTGCCTGCTTGACCACTTTTCTGCAGACTTTGGCGATTTCCCTTTCCAGTCCACGCACGCCTGCCTCTTTGGTGTAGTACCTGATAAGGTCGACGATTGCTGCATCAGTGATCTCTAACTCTTGCTCTCTCAGACCGTTGTTTTTCAACTGTTTGGGCACTAAAAAACGCCTTGCTATATGCTGTTTTTCATCCTCCGTATATCCAGGAATTCGAATCACTTCCATCCGGTCGAGCAGGGGTGCAGGAATGTTCATCGAATTTGAAGTACAAATGAACATGACTTCAGAAAGATCGTAATCCACCTCCAGATAATGATCGTTAAACGTACTGTTTTGTTCCGGGTCAAGCACTTCCAGCAAGCCAGAGGAAGGATCACCACGATGATCCTGGCCCATTTTATCCACCTCATCAAACAGAAAAAGAGGATTACGAACAGCCACTTTTGATAATTTTTGTATGATTTTCCCGGGCATAGATCCAATATAAGTGCGCCGGTGTCCTCTTATCTCAGCCTCATCCCTCACGCCGCCTAGAGCCATTCGAACAAATTTTCGACTGGTCGCCCGGGCAATCGATTCACCCAGGGAGGTCTTACCTACACCAGGTGGCCCCACCAGGCATAATACCGGTCCTTTGTTCTTTTTCACTCTCTTTTGAACTGACAGAAACTCCAGAATTCTGTCTTTGACATCGTCTAGACCGTAATGATCTTCATTTAAAATTCTTTCAGCATCGGCAATATTAGTTTTCAATCTAGATCGCTTTTTCCAGGGCGTATTCAGCATCCAATCAATATAACCCCTGACCACAGTCGCTTCAGCTGACATGGGCGACATCATTTTCAATTTTTTGATCTCAGCCGAAGTTTTCTCCAATGCCTCATTAGGCATACCCGAATCCTTTAACTTGGACTGTAGCTCTTCTATCTCGTTAGGAGCTTCATCCAGGTCACCCAGCTCTTTCTGAATTGCTTTCATCTGCTCATTCAAATAATACTCTCGCTGACTTCGCTCCATTTGCTTCTTCACCTGACCGCGAAGCTTCTTTTCGACTCCGGTCAGTTCGATCTCTGCAGTCAGTAATTTGCTGACATGATCGATACGATCCCTAACGACTATTATCTCGAGAATGGCCTGTTTCTCGGCTAATTTCAGGTTTAGCTGGGAGGCGATAGTATCAACCAGGCGACTTGGGTCTTCGACTCCAGCCAGAGACGTCACCACTTCTTTGGGAATCTTTTTACTAAGTCGAACGTATTTTTCAAACCCAGACATCAAAGATTGATTCAGTGCATCAGCTTCGGCATGGTCCAAGGACTCTTCTTCTATCAAGTCGACATCGGCAAGGAAGATACCGTCTATATCGACCACTTCTGATACGATGGCTCGGCTTTCGCCCTCCACCAGTATTTTCACGGTTTTATCCGGCAAGCGAATCAATTGCAGAATCGTTGCGGTAGTACCAAACTGATAAAGATCAGTCGAGGCTGGATCGTTATTTTCAGGATCCAGCTTTGCTACTAACAGGATTCGCTTGTCAGCCCCTTCCGCCTGCGCTTGCTCCAGGGCACGAATTGACTTCTCTGTACCGATAAACAGTGGTTGCACACCGTGCGGATAAACCACCATATCACGCAGTGTCACCACGGGTACCTGTTTTAATTGACTCATAATTTATTCCAGATTCAAGATCCGTATTCTAACCTGAATTGTTTTGATTCACGAATAATAGTCGTCCTTACTTTAAACGACTCATAGTTGATAAGCACCCCACAAAAGGCACTCCTAAAGATTCTTCAGCCAAAAAAAAAGACCCTCCTGGGTCTTTTTACAACGCCTGTATTCAGCGCCAATCGGCCAGCATACATTCATTTACCAGCGGCTTTAGCCTGCTATCAATGCTAATTAATCCTGCACCAATAACAGCGCTGCTCAAACGGTAAAGTAACCTGGCAACCTATTCCGTAACTACTTTCTGTCGATCCTGGTTTTCGTAGATCAACATGGGTTCGCTGTTACCAATAATGACATTTTCATCAATCACTATCTTGCTGACATCTTCTTCTGAGGGAATTCTATACATAACCTCAAGCAATACAGATTCAAGAATGGAGCGCAGTCCTCTTGCCCCTGTTTTCCTATCGACGGCCTTGCGAGCGACCGCCTGTAGCGCGTCCTCTCGGAAATCAATTTCTACGTCTTCCATTTCAAACAGCTTGGTGTACTGCTTGGTATAGGAATTTTTTGGCTCAACCAGAATTCGTACCAGTGCATCCTCGTCTAATTCATCCAAAGTAGCCAGGACTGGCAAACGTCCGACAAATTCGGGAATCAGGCCATATCTAACCAGATCCTCTGGCTCAACAATTCTTAACGTTTCACCTAGATTCTTCTTGGTTGACTCCATCTCTACTGTGGCGCTAAATCCAATACCGCTCTTGGCTGACCGGTTCATGATGACTTTGTCCAGCCCTGAAAAGGCGCCGCCACAGATAAACAGGATATTCGATGTGTCCACCTGCAGGAATTCCTGTTGGGGGTGTTTCCGTCCACCTTGGGGTGGAACAGACGCGACCGTTCCCTCAATTAGCTTCAACAACGCCTGCTGCACACCTTCGCCAGAGACATCTCTGGTAATTGAAGGGTTGTCACTCTTGCGAGAAATTTTATCAATCTCATCGATGTAAACTATGCCCACCTGCGCCTTATCAACATCATAATCACATTTCTGCAGTAATTTCTGAATAATATTCTCGACATCTTCACCGACATAACCCGCCTCGGTTAAAGTCGTTGCGTCCGCTATAGTAAATGGCACGTCAAGCAATCGAGCCAGCGTTTCCGCCAGCAGGGTTTTACCTACACCGGTGGGTCCAATCAGCAGAATATTACTTTTCTGCAACTCTACATCATCTTTGTTGCCTGAATAATTTAATCTCTTATAGTGATTATAGACGGCCACCGACAGAACTCGTTTAGCCCGTTGCTGACCAATGACATACTCATCAAGGATTGCTTTGATTTCCTGTGGAGTAGGAAGCTTCTTGAGCTTTTCCTCTTCACTGGACTCCTGCAATTCCTCTCGAATTATATCATTACAGAGTTCAACACATTCGTCACAAACATATACTGATGGTCCGGCTATCAGTTTCCTGACTTCATGCTGGCTTTTACCACAAAAATTGCAGTGCAACAGCTTGCCATCATTATTGTTTCCGTCATGTTCGTCTGACATAACAACCTCAATCCCTAAAACTAACCTGATTTATATCTATATATACCATGCATTCATCTGGTCTCAAACCAAATTTATGACAATGTTTTTACCGAAACTGAAAACCCAACTGTTATTTTACGGCTGCTAAAGCTGCCGAGCGTGGCTCCTGCACTTTATCGATGATGCCATAAGATGCAGCATCAGTTGGAGTCATAAAAAAGTCTCTTTCTGTATCGTTTGAAATCTGCTCGACACTTTTCTCCGTATGCTGAGCCAGTATTTCATTCATTCTTTCTCTCAGATACAAAATCTCTTTCGCCTGAATTTCGATGTCAGAAGCCTGGCCCTGAGAGCCGCCACTCGGCTGATGAATCATTACTCGGGAATTGGGCAGACAAAAACGCTTGCCTTTCGCCCCGCCAGCCAGCAATAAAGCACCCATACTTGCTGCCTGACCAATACAAAGCGTTGAGACATCACAATTAATGAACTGCATGGTATCGTAAATTGCCAGCCCAGCAGTCACCGAACCTCCTGGTGAATTGATATATAACTGTACGTCTTTGTCAGCATTTTCCGATTCAGCGAAAAGTAACTGGGCAACAATGAGGTTAGCAACATTATCGTCTATGGGTCCCACTACAAAAATAATTCTTTCCTTCAACAACCGGCTATAGATGTCATAAGAGCGTTCACCTCGTGGTGTCTGCTCCAGAACCATGGGTACTAAGCCCAGGCCTTGTGTTACCAACTGTCCAGGACCCTCAATATATGAACTCATTTATGCTGCTTCCTCTGCTGTCTGCTGTCGCTTCTGGTGAAAAAGACAGCAGTTTTATCTGTGTACGGTGATCCCTTGGACCAGCCACAATAACCTTTATTCTGTACCTGCCGGGACAATACCCAGCTTATCCTGAGCATCCTGACATGCAAATAATACCACTTTATATACCCATATATCAGTAGCGACTATCCTGCTTATTCCTTGCTCTGAGCGATATCACTGTCGTCTTCATCGGCCTCAGGGGCTGGACTATCGTCATCCGCAGTCTCGTCGACGATCACGGCATCCTCAATGTCATCCTCTGTAGTGGCATCAGCCTCACCTGCCTGGGCAGCTTCATCCTCAGCCTGCTCGGCTTGCTCTGGTGGCTTAATCGCTTCTTCATAGGGCATTTCCTGATCAGTCACTTCAGCTTCGCTAAGAATTGATTCAACTACCTGCTCTTCCATTACCAGGCTCTGTACCTGCTTGAGCTGTTCTTCGTTACTGTAATAGTAGTTAACCAACTGTTCTGGCTGCTCATAACTACTGGCAATTTCTTCAATTTTCTCGCGGACTCGATCTGCATCAACGACCATATTATTTTTTTCGACTATGGCGTTGACAATCAACCCCAGTTGGACCCGCCTGATGGACTGATCTTCAAATAATTCCGCTGGCAACATCGATGCGTCAAATTGCTGTCCACCGCCAAACTGACGAACCATATCCTGCCGCATCCTGTCAATTTCATCATTGACAAGCGCCTTTGGTACCGAGATCTCAGTTGAATCAACCAAGCCATCCATGATCTGACTCTTTACCTTATTGTCTACCGCCGCTTTCAGTTCCTTTTCCATGTTAGCTCTTACTTCAACACGAAAAGCCTCTAAATCACCTTCCTCTACACCAAATTCTTTAAAGAAACTCTGATCAACTTCAGGCAGTTGTGATTCCTCTACTTTGTTGACTTTGATTTTAAAAACAGCCTGCTTTCCGGCAAGTTCTTCCTTTTGATAATCTTCAGGAAATGTCACATCAAGGGCAGTCTCGTCGCCTGCAGACAGCCCCGTCAGCCCTTCTTCAAACCCAGGGATCATGGAACCAGAACCTATGACGATATCTGAACCATCAGCCTGCCCGCCCTCAAAATCTTCCCCATCGACAGAACCAGAGTAATCAATATTGACTTGATCCTCTACAGCAGCAGCTCGATCAACCGTCACAAATTCTTTTCTCTGCTCACGCAAACGCTCAACCATACTATCAAGGTCTGACTCACTTATATCGGCTACGGGTCGAACTACCTGTATGGTGCTGAAATCCCCCGGCTCAATATCCGGGAACACTTCGAACAGGGCGGTAAACGTTAAATCCTTACCGGCTTCAATGACAACATCTTCTATCGTCGGCGTGCCTGCGGGATTAACGGTTTCCTGCTGAATAGCCTCTGCAAAACTCTGCTGCATCATTTCGCTGGAAACCTCCTGCAATATGCCCACACCAAATCGGCGCTTGACCTCACGCAGAGGGACTTTGCCGGGTCGGAACCCCTTTATTCTGACCTGACCCGCCGTTTGTTTTAGTTTATCGTCTACTTTTGAGTCCACCTCCGCAGATGGCACGACAATACACATCTTGCGTTCAAGGTCTGATATCGATTCTAAAGTTACTTCCATAAGCTATTCCGTAAAATCCAATTCTCTGGCTATATCATTGTCGATCAGGTTGGTGCGAAAGGAGAGACTCGAACTCTCACACCTTTCGGTACTGGAACCTAAATCCAGCGCGTCTACCAATTCCGCCACTCTCGCTTTTCTACCCGACTACTACTGCATCCTGAAGATTTGGTCCTTCTATGATGATTGTTACGTTTATCAGAAAATCAACCCTACTAGCACCTGGCTAATATCTATTTCCAAATCAGTAAGTTAAGACAATTTAACTGAATCACGAAGCGAGCGATTATAGAGATAAATTGCTGCTTCCACAACAAACTAACGGCATAGGCTTCATTCTAACGCTCACCTGCAGTTGAAATGGGGTGAGCGACGGGGTTTGAACCCGCGACCACCGGAATCACAATCCGGAGCTCTACCAACTGAGCTACGCCCACCATTTCACTATCCTACTTGCTCCAGCACAGGTGAAAGCCTGATATAGCACCCTTAGCATCAGTTAACTGATCACGTCATCGGCCATCACGACTCACCTGCAACCTTTACTGCCAACCCGTTCCAGAACGCAGGTTAACCGCCTGGCCAGAATGCTGCAGCCATACCTGATCTTTGTGCTTAAGGTTACTCGATCGCTGCCAAAACCATCCTGAACTTATCCATTCAGGACATTAAGCCGGATCAAAGTACTACCGAGTTTAACAAATATTATCTGTTGTTTGTCGAATCCAATAAGAAATTTTGTCTCTATACTTGAATTATACCTCTGGCACGGCCTCACTTTTGCGATTAACCCAGCCAGCACTGCCGTTATCACCTCAGTGGGCAAAAAATGTACTGGCAGCATGGGGGCGCATTCACAGAACTCAAAGAGATGGTAGGGCATAGTCGATTCGAACGACTGACCTGCCGCTTAGAAGGCGGCTGCTCTATCCAGCTGAGCTAATGCCCCGTCCCACTTGCAGACAACGCTATACCGCTGACGCCGTGCTCAGTAATCTGGTCGGGGTAGAGAGATTCGAACTCCCGACATCCTGCTCCCAAAGCAGGCGCGCTACCAGACTGCGCTATACCCCGAACTGAACTACTTGTCTCTGCCATTCAGGGTTTCCTACCTCTCCCCTTATTGGCCGTCTTATCGTCACTACCAGACGACGCCGTGATTCTACTTAAAGCAGTAGTGCTCAGTCAACGAAAGTTACTCCTAGAGTGGTACACTTTGCATAACTTTAACCGAATTAAGACATAAAACATGACCGGGACTCGTTATTTGTTCATCTCTGACCTGCATCTGGAGCCCTCTAGAAAAGAAATCAGCGAGGCCTTCATAGGGTATTTGGAAACCCTCACCAGGCAGGATCAACTCTATATTCTAGGCGATCTGTTTGAGGTCTGGTTGGGAGATGATGACGATAGCCAATTCAACTTATCTATAATCGAAGCATTGCACCAATGCCGAGGCGATATCTACCTAATGCATGGCAATCGTGACTTTCTAATTGGATCAAAGTTCGCCGACCAAGCCAACCTGACCTTACTGCCTGACCCGTTCATCGTGAATCTATTTGGTGAACCCGTACTGCTCCTGCACGGCGATAGCCTGTGCACTCTTGATACCGAGTACATGGCCATACGCAATCTACTGCGGAGTGAACCATTCCAATCTGAACTACTCAGCAAAACCCTGTCAGAGAGAGCCGAAATCGCCCGACAAGCAAGAAATGAAAGCCAGCAGCACACAGCTCAAACAGAACTACAGATAATGGATGTAACCCCAGAAGAGGTACAACGGACGTTTACAGAACAGCATGTAACCACAATGATACACGGGCATACCCATAGACCTTTCGATCACTTCAATGAACATGCCAGTCCGCCGTTTCGTCGCCTTGTGCTCGGTGACTGGGATAAATACGGATGGCAGATCATAGCCGCTGACAACACCCTGAAGTTGAGCCGGTTCCCGATCGCGTGACTCAAACCGTCGGCAAACCGCTGTGGAACCTGAATTCAGAATCTTTTGATACAATCAACTCTGCTTCAATTTCAAGCAGACCGCGAAGCCTATTTTCAATTGCATGCTTCGATAGCTTTCTTGCGAAACCCAGATAACATTCAAAGTGTCGCTGCTCGGATTTAAGCAGTGAACCATAAAATTCAGCCAGGTCCGGGTCCAATACAGCAACCAGTTTCCCGAATCTTTCGCAACTCCTGGCTTCCACTATGGCACTAACCAACATCAAATCTATTAGTCTGGCAGGTTCATGAGTACGGACCTGTTGACGCAAGCCTCCTGCGTAACGAGAAGAGCTAAGCTGCTGATAGACTATTTTGCGCGACTTCATAAAACCGAGCACCTGTTCAAAATGGCGCAACTCTTCCCGGGCAAGTTTAGAAAGCTGTGCTAATAGATCAGGATATTCAACATATCGATACATCAGGTTCAGTGCAGTTGAAGCTGCTTTTTTTTCACAGTTCGCGTGATCCATCAATAATATTTCGATATTTCCCTGCGCTTGGGCTAGCCACAATTCTGGTGTCTGCACCAACAAAAATTCATCAACTTTCATTACCACTCCATTCATCATGGCTTAACTTTGCGCGCTCCATACAGTATTATCTGCTTCCAAACTGAACACCTCTCAACGAATCAGAAGAGCCAAATAAGGATTCTCCAGTGCTTGAAGCTTATCGACAACATATTGCGGAAAGAGCAGCAGAAGGGATTGTACCCAAGCCGCTTTCTGCCACACAGGTTAACGAGTTAACCGATCTTTTAAAAGCGCCTCCGGCCGGTGAAGAAAATTTCTTACTGGACCTGTTATCAAACCGGGTCCCGGCCGGTGTCGATGATGCAGCCTACATTAAAGCTGGCTTCCTCGCCGACATCGCGAAAGGTAAAGCTGAGTCTCCCATCATCAATCGGCTACTAGCCACTCAATTATTAGGGACCATGTTAGGTGGCTACAACATCCAACCTCTGATTGATCTCCTGGACGATAGTGAAGCCGGTGAAACAGCGGCAATTGCACTCAGCAGCACCCTATTGATGTTTGATGCCTTTCACGATGTCGTCGAAAAGACGAAAAACGGCAATGCTAACGCCATTAAGGTAATGAACTCGTGGGCAAACGCTGAATGGTTCACGCAACGCGAAAAACCAGCCGCTGAGATTAAATTAACCGTATTCAAAGTTGATGGAGAGACCAATACAGATGACCTGTCACCGGCCGGTGATGCCTGGAGCCGGCCGGATATTCCGCTTCATGCGCAATCAATGCTCATAAAAACAATGGATGCACCACTGACCACAATCGAGAAACTAAAAGAACAGGGCCACCCTCTGGCCTATGTCGGTGATGTGGTTGGAACAGGCTCATCAAGGAAATCAGCGACCAATTCAGTTTTATGGCATATGGGCGAAGATATTCCCTACATAGCCAACAAAAGGGATGGAGGCTTTGTACTGGGAGGTAAAATTGCACCCATATTTTTCAATACTATGGAAGATGCCGGCGCACTACCAATAGAATGTGATGTTAGCCAGATGCAGATGGGCGACATCATTACCATTCATCCCTATAAAGGGGAAATCACTAATGACAATAATGAAGTTATCAGCAAATTTGAATTAGCCAGCGACGTTCTGCTTGATGAAGTTCAAGCAGGAGGACGGATCCCACTGATTATCGGCAGAGGTTTAACAGAACGTGCTCGCGAAGCTCTGGATCTGGGCAACAGTGATATCTTCAGGAAAGCTATACCAGTAGAAGCATCAACCCGAGGCTATACCCTCGCCCAGAAAATGGTGGGCAAGGCCTGCGGCACCGAAGGCATACGTCCTGGAAGCTATTGTGAACCCAAGATGACCACAGTGGGATCACAGGACACGACCGGTCCTATGACGCGAGACGAGCTTAAAGAGCTGGCCTGTCTGGGATTCTCAGCTGATCTGGTGATGCAATCCTTCTGTCATACCGCTGCCTACCCAAAACCTGTTGATATAGAAACACAACATCAACTGCCCGATTTTATACAGACTCGAGGTGGTGTAGCATTACGACCCGGTGATGGCATTATTCACTCCTGGCTGAACAGAATGCTACTGCCCGATACAGTAGGCACAGGTGGAGATTCGCACACCCGATTTCCCATTGGCATCAGCTTTCCTGCCGGCTCGGGGCTAGTTGCGTTCGCTTCCGCCCTCGGCGTCATGCCTCTGGATATGCCCGAATCAGTACTAGTCCGATTTAGCGGCGAGATTCAACCTGGAATTACTCTACGAGACCTGGTTAATGCCATTCCTTATGCAGCGATTCAAAAAGGCCTACTCACCGTCGCCAAGGCTGGCAAGAAAAATGTCTTTAGTGGTCGAATCCTGGAGATCGAAGGATTGCCTGATCTAAAAGTCGAGCAGGCATTTGAGATTAGCGATGCTTCCGCTGAAAGATCAGCCGGAGGATGCACAATCCGTCTGGGCGTTGACCCCATAAAGGAGTATTTGAATTCAAATGTCACTTTACTGAAGTGGATGATCAGCGAGGGCTATGGTGACAGCCGAACCATTGCCCGGCGAATCGAGGCCATGCAATCCTGGCTTGATGATCCAAAACTAATGGAACCTGATCCTGATGCCGAATATTTTGAAATCATAGAAATAGACTTAAACGAAATAACCGAACCGCTTCTAGCCTGTCCCAACGACCCTGATGATATAAAACCACTCTCAGAAGTGGCTGGAACAAAAATTGATGAGGTTTTCATCGGCTCATGCATGACCAATATTGGTCATTTCAGGGCAGCCGCCAAAATGCTCAGTAATGCCAGCTCTATTCCCACCCGGCTCTGGATTTCACCTCCCACGAAGATGGACGAGCATCAACTCATGCAAGAAGGTGTTTACAATATTTTTGCACAGGTAGGTGCTAGAACGGAGATGCCCGGGTGCTCCCTGTGCATGGGAAATCAAGCAAGAATAGCCGCCAACTCAACCGCTGTTTCAACTTCAACCAGGAACTTCCCCAACCGCCTGGGAGATGGAGCAGACGTTTTCCTCGCTTCAGCGGAACTTTCAGCGGTGGCAAGTATACTGGGGCGACTGCCAACTCTTGCAGAATATTTATCCTATGCTGCTGATCTGGATGCCCTGAATGCGGAGATCTATCGTTATCTGAATTTCAATCAAATTGAATCCTTCCAGCAATCAGCAGATGCTGCCGTCATACCGACAGTAAATATTGTCAACGCAACCTGACACCCGCAAAGCCGATTATTTGTATATAAAATACAGGTATCCGGGTTATTTTAAATTACAAAAATGCCTGCTGCGACAGTCCAGGCGTAGCCAGTAGGCTATGGCAGCAGTGATAAAATGCCGCGGCTTGATATCCAACGGGATACCTAGCTGATGTCTAATCTTACCCCGGTTGGTGCCAACGAATCCTTTCATTACTACGCCTACAGCAAGCTAGAGGAGCGTACAATCAACCTGTTGAAATCAGTGCGCCTGTTTTCACCTAAATCGAACAACCCAGCTAAACTCGAGCAATCAATCAGGATACGGGTTTAAGGAGGCGTAACCTCAAACCGAAAATCCTCCTTTTCAGAGCCTTAACTGAAATAGCTGGATCGCCAGCATAACTCCGCGCTATATAATGCTCGCTGAATTCGTTAATCGCTTCAGCTAAATCCGGTCGTTGGAGAGCCAGTCGATGACAATAATCCAATGGTCCTTCATGCTTCAAGCGAGGATATCCCAGCAGCGCAAACAGGGCCGAAAACTCATTAAAAACGAGCACTATTTCCGAATAGTGCCGACCCTTGACAGATCGCAGCAGCACGATGGCGAGGAGAAACATCATTGCAACAAAACTAAGCAGTGTCAGGTGAGCTAAATCCTGGATTTGAATGCCTTCCCAGAAACGAGACAGCAGATTAAGCTGCATCACCGGATCATAACCGACGACGAAACTATTCCAGTAATGAGACCAGGCACCGATCTGGAATCGAACTTCAGTAAGCCAGGCAAAACCACGGAGTTTCAACCAGAACACAGGAATATTTTCGAGAAAGCTACCCTCTTCCTGCAATGCTGCCTCGATCCCCAGCTCTATTCTTTCCGGTGCAACTGCTGCTGTCGGATCCATTCGCACCCAGCCAAGCCCTTGCAACCATATTTCTGACCAAGCATGCGCGTCAAACTGGCGGACTTCTATGTAATTACCAACCGGGTTGAACTCTCCACCCTGATATCCAACAACCACGCGAGCGGGTATACCAGCTGCACGCATCAGGAACGTAAAACTACTGGCAAAATGACCGCAGAAACCGCGACGACTGGCAAACAGAAACTGGTCTATAGTCTCACCTTCAAGTCGACCTGGCCGTAGCGTATAGTAAAACTGCTCTTGTCTGAAAAAAGCTAACACAGCTTCTGCAACTGCCTGCTTGTCAGCGGATGATTCATTCAGACGCCTGGCAAAGCTACGACTCTGTGGGTTACCCTCAGCCGGCAATCTCAGGTAATACGCTCGTTCGCTCTGTGACAGATTGGTATCAACCCTATATCGCAGCGCACTTTGTACGTTAAATCCGATCCGATTTCGAATAGGCTCAGAAAAAACCAGATGCTGCTCGCTGCTCAATCCTATTTTCCAGTTAGCGGCTGGCATCACCATCGGTAGTGTAAAAAGCCACTTCTGCTGGCTTGGCTCCATCAAGATCCGATATCGAACGGGTTCACTGATGACTTCTCGGTCAGATAGCCACTGCGGTGCCCGTCTACCAGACCGGTAGAGGTTGCTGTTGTGACTAGACGATTGCCTGGACCAGGTCTCTCCATCAAACTCATTAAGCACCAGACCTCGCCAGTAAAGTGACTGAGAACCGGGGAGTCGATCTGCAAAAGTTGCCCGAAACGCCAATTTAGACGATTGGGTCAGCTCACTGATACTTCCCATCCTCATTTGATCAGAAATACCCGTTACCGCCATGGACCCCGCCTGGGGAATACTCCAGAGAGGAGCCAACCGCGGGAACAGCACAAAAAACACCAGCATCAACGGCACGGCCTGGAAAATTAATACCGCCGCCTTCTGCAAGGGCAGCCAGGGCCTAAGGTCTGCTCTGACCTGCTGACAGCCTACCAGACCAGCGGTGATCATCAGAACACACGCAAATGTATAGCAACTACTAAGGAAACTCTGGTCGTACAGGAAATGAGTTAGAGCAACAAAATAGCCCAATAATATAGCCTGGTAGACATCCCGGACTCGTTGCATTTCAAGCAACTTCAGAGAGAACATTAACAGCAGCAAACCAATCCAAGGCTCGAGAGAAAGCAAGCTTTTCCATTGCAGGAGTAGCCCCGCCAGCGTCAGGAATACAAAAATAGCCTTAATAGACCAATGTGGATAGGTGCTCCTCTGCTGATAAATAAGTACCCGCCATAGACCACAACAAAAACACACCACACTGATCCACCATGGGAACCTGAGTAACATTGGCGCCAATACGGCGACCTGGGCTACCAGCATCCACGCCAGGGCATTGCGTGCTGCAAGTCCTGTCATGCCGCGTCTGTGCCAAACAACGCCAGGGTGCGTAACACCTCCTGCCGATGACTCTCACCGGCCGTCGGTTGAATCTCAACGCCAGGAATGCTTATACCAAACGATTCGCCCTGTTCAGAAAATTCGTTAACCCAATAGGTGAGATGGCTGAGGCGAGTCTCTTCATCAACACCCTCATAGAGCTGCCAATCAAGCCACTTGAGTGACCCTGAACTGGAGGCATATTCCTTTACCATAAGCTTACCCAGGCGGGCAGAGGCCTTCCAACTAACCGCTCGAACAAGGTCGCCAGGCGCATAATTCCTAACCCCGGCAAAATCGTCACTGTGCTCTCCACGTAAATAAAAATCATCGGAATCTCCAGCAGCTAATAGGGGGGGAGAATCCTCAGCAACGGGTCGCGGGTATACAAGAGCCTTACAGTCCAGATCCACTAACGCCCATGCCCTAAACAACCCTAAGGGAAAACCCGTTTCAATCGTTAGCCTGCCGGGATCAAACCAGCCTCGCTGAGTCGCGTTGGTCCTCACCTTTAAGGCAATCTCTGATTTATCGACCAAGTCCGCCTGAGTCTGTAGATGGCCATGCCAATAGACGGTTAATGCTTCATGTTGGCGACCACCAGCGCAGCTTAAAGTGACTGTGAAATCAACTTCATCCCCCGCAAATGCCTCTCCAGCTTTGCCTGCAACGATGACCAGGCCCGAAAGGTTCCGGTAGGTATGCAGCATTGACACCATAAACAGGCTCATCAGCAGAAAAGCCAATGCATGAGCCAGAGAATTCTGGTAATTAATACCGGCAATTAAAATCACAATCATTAATAAACTGAAATAGACGCCCTGACGACTCGGTAATATAAATATATTCCGCAAGTAAAGGGTGATTTCCTTCTGCGGCGGAACTCGCCGATTAAGCCACGATCTGAAGCGGGCTGAGTCCCGCCAACGGCCAAATGGATGCTGTTTAGCATTCATATTAAAACCTAATTAATGACATCTACCTGCGTTAATACCCATGCTCCTGTTGACAGCAATGTCGAGGCAGCCTTTCCTGACTGATCACGAAGCCTATGATCAGTAGCTGCGGGAAAAATTGCCTGCACGTCCTCAGGAATCACATAGTCCCGACCACTTAGATAAGCCCAGGATTTGGCTGCACTTAGAACAGCCATAAGCCCCCTGGGAGACAGGCCATAATGTAGTAGTTCCGATTGCCGGGTGAATTCAGCCAGCCGTTGCAGATAATCAAGCAACGCATCAGATACCCTTATTTGGCTCACCCTCTGTTGTAACAGCTTAATCTTTTCTACATCAAGAATGGCTTCACAGTCGGAGATCATGTTTCTTCGATTACCACTTTTCAGCAGGGTTCGCTCTGAATCCGAATCCGGATATCCAAGTTGAATTCTCAGCAAAAACCGATCCAATTGAGACTCTGGTAATGGATAAGTGCCAGTCTGATGACTTGGATTCTGGGTCGCTATAACGAAAAATGGCTCGGGCAAGGCTCGAGTTACGCCTTCAGTGGTTACTTTGCCCTCTTCCATTGCTTCTAAAAGAGCACTCTGGCTCTTGGGTGTGGTCCGATTAATTTCATCTGCCAATAGAAAATTACAGAAAATTGGCCCTTCGTGGAAACTGAACTCTCCACTGTGCTGATTAAAAACTGTAACGCCAACCACATCAGAGGGCAATACATCACTGGTAAACTGGATGCGCTGGTGTGTTAGCCCAAGCACTTTTGACATGGCCTGGGCCAGGGTAGTCTTGCCCATGCCGGGCAGATCCTCTATCAATAAATGCCCGGCTGCAAGCACTGCGGTCAAGGCCAGCTTAATTTCTCCAGGCTTACCCAGAACAATGGAATTCAATGCAACCAGGCTGTCATCAAGGTACTGTTTGATTTCTACATCCAAGATACTGACCTTTTAGATATCTAGGCATGGTTATGTAATTCAATCACACCACGCCTTTCGGCTTCGAGCTTTTCTTTAGCTGAATCGTTACGTTGACGTTCTATTCGATTAAGGTACCAATCATCAACCCCGCCGGTGACATAATGCCCGTCAAATATCGAGCAATCAAATCGCTCAATACGGGGATTAATACCCATGGCACACGACTGCAAATCCTCAAGGTCCCGATAGATCAGCCAGTCAACGCCAATATATTCCGCTATCTCATCAATGGACTGGTCATGGGCAACAAATTCATTGGCTGCAGGCATATCAATACCATAAACATTCGGAAACCGAACCGGTGGTGCCGCTGAAGCCAGGTAGACCTTGGTAGCACCAGCGTCCCGAGCCATTTGTACGATCTGCCTGGATGTGGTGCCTCTAACAATCGAGTCGTCAACCAGCAATACGTTTTTACCCCTGAATTCGAGCTCTACGGTATTGAGCTTCCGGCGCACCGATTTATGCCGCTCCTCCTGGCCTGGCATAATGAAGGTCCTGCCAACATAACGATTCTTAACTAAGCCTTCACGGTACTTAACACCCAATCGGTGCGCCATGGGTAATGCTGCTGTTGTACTGGTATCAGGGATCGGGATGATGACATCGATATCGTTATCAGGGTGCAATCTGAGGATCTTATCGGCCAGCTTTTCTCCCATTTTCAAGCGAGCCTTATAGACCGACACACCATCAATAATGGAATCCGGCCTTGCCAGATAAACATGCTCAAATATACACGGATTCCAGCTCACATTCTCAGCGCACTGCTGACGATGAACTTTTCCATTGGTCTCAATATAGACGGCTTCGCCAGGGCCAATATCATCAATCAAATTAAAGCCCAGCACACCCAAAGCAACACTTTCTGATGCAATCATATAATCACTTCCGGATGGCCCCTGTCTTTCACCCAGCACTATCGGTCGAATGCCATTAGGGTCCCGAAAACCGACAATTCCATAACCGGTAATCAGGGCGACAACCGCATAGGCACCGATGGCCCTTTTATGAACGCGCTTAACCGCTTCAAATACTTCCTCTGGTTGCAGTCGCAGGCCGGAAACATCCTGAAGCTCATGGGCGAACACATTTAGCAGTACTTCCGAGTCAGAACTGGTATTAATATGACGCCTGTCAGATCTGAACAAATCCTCATTCAATGACTCGGCATTTGTTAAGTTACCGTTATGCGCCATACAGATACCGAAGGGAGAATTAACATACATGGGCTGGGCTTCAGCGGAGCTTGCCGTTCCTGCAGTCGGATAGCGAACATGGGCTATTCCCATCGAACCCTTTAATGTGTCCATCTGGTCCTGGCTGAAAACGTCCCGCACCAGGCCATTTTCTTTACGTAAATGAAGTTTGTCGCCATCACAAGTCATCATCCCGGCAGCATCCTGGCCTCGATGCTGTAGTAAGGTCAACGCATCATATAGATCGTAACTGACTGCTTTTTTTCCTACCATTGCGACTAAACCACACATTCTGCCTATCCTTTTAAAGTATGCTCAGTGTTTGATGACCTGTTTTGGCGAATGCCAGCAGTTCTCCGGTCTGACAGCACTCTGCAATCAGCACACTGCTAGTTAGCGTATTCAGCAGGACACTTGCTTTACTGAAAATCAGGGGTGAAAGCCATTCGATCAATCGTAACACCTGCGGAACAAGCACGGACTCTTGCCACCAGGGTGCTTCTGGTAATGCGGTTAAGTAATACATAACAGCAACCACAATCATGACCACAATAAGCCCTCGCGCAGCACCAAAAAACAAACCAATCATACGGTCCGTACCACTCAGACCAGTCCGCCTGACAAGATCACTGACTGCATTGGTCAACAGGGCACCAATAAAAAGGGTGGCGATGATCAGAACGACATAGGACACGCCCAGTCGCATTGTCGAGTTTTCAATATATGGCCTGAGTATTTCCGCAACAGGCCCAGACAGAACTCTGGCAACGACCAAAGCCAACACCCAGACGCCCAGAGATAAAGCTTCCCTGACGAACCCCCGCAACAGGGATATCGCCGTCGAGATCGCCACTACCGCAATAATAATCAAATCCACATTACTCATCTGCATATTCAGCCGCCTACCTGACCTGAATCGTCTTCGACTCGATAACGCGTTATCTGGGTTGTCAAATTCAACTTTTCAGCGAGTTCCTCACCTGTTTTCTGTAAGCTCGTCTTATCCAGAGAAGGCCCCACCAGAACTTGATAAAACAGGCCTTTGTTAGTGAGACTTTCGAGGATATAACTCTTATGGCCCAGATCTCGTATTTCACTTCTCAGCCGACGGGCTTTTTGGTTATCTTTAAAACTGGACACCTGCAGGCTCCAACCTACCGGCAAACCATTTTCATCCAAAATTAGACTTTGAGAAGCTGGGTATTCCCTGTGGTCTACTACTTCGGTGGGTAGCCTGGCGGCGCTGGTTGCTTCCAGGCTTTTCATACCCGCTTTTATCTCGGCTACAGAGACTCTTTCTACTGAAATTTTTGGCGGTTTGGGGATCGTGGTAGTCAGTCTGAGACGCTCTTCATTTGAACCGTCAAACAGCATGGGAAGAAAAATGATGGCAAGTGACGCCACTACGATCATCCCCATTAAACGCTGTTTTAACTTGAGCTCCACAATACTCGGATTTCCATTCAAAAAGGTTCAACTTCCAGTAAATCGAGCACCGTACCCACCACCGGAAAGGAACCAAACACCAGTATAATCGTTCCCGGGCCACTGGCCTCAAATGCTGCCTCAAAAGCGCTTACTACTTTAGCATAACAACGGGCAACGGGTTGCATTTCTTCAGCAAGTGCTTTTTTTAATACCGTGCTGGAGGCAGATCGAGATTCGTCAGTTTCGGCCAAATACCAGGCATCAATAACCCCATTCATCACATTCAGTACTGCAGAAAAATCCTTGTCCGCATACATGCCAACCACCGCCAGCACCCTCTCCCTGTTGGGTATCTGGCTTATCTGCTGGTACAAAAATTCAGCGGCGCTCGGATTGTGGGCAACATCCAGGATCAGGTGTCTGCCATGCCATTGAATCTGCTGCATGCGTCCCGCCAGGCGGGTATGGTTCAGAACCTCATCAAATCGTGGCTTATCTGGTGCAAAGCCGCCAAGGTGTGCAGCCTGTAATGCACCGGCGACGCTGGCACTGGGTAGCCAGCCCATATGCTCTACGCTATAGACTACATTTTCTCCGTCAGAATCCAGACACCAATATTGACCGGACCGATACCCGAATTCATCGCCTAGTTGGCTCACTGGTGCGGCCTGCCTTTCAGCCTCGACTAGTATGGATTGAGTCGCAGGCCTATCAAGCAGAACAAGCGGTACGCCAGAACGCAGAATTCCAGCCTTTTCCAAGCCAATTTCTTGTTTCGTCTCGCCCAGATAATCCTGATGATCCAGAGCAATCTGGGTAATAACACATAGATCAGGTGTTACTATATTCATTGCGTCCAGTCGCCCGCCCAGACCCACTTCTAAAATCGCAATATCCACCGCAGCTTCACTGAAGATCAACATTGCGGCCAAGGCCGAAAATTCAAAGTAACTAAGCGAAGTAGAACCCCTTGAAGCTTCAATTGTTTCGAAAGCAGCTACAATTTGTGCATCCGCTACAGAGACGCCATTGATCCGTATACGTTCATTGTAGGTAATCAGATGAGGTGAGGTCGTTAATCCGACCTTCTTTCCCGCAGCCAGAGCCATAGCCTGCAGATATTCACACGTTGTCCCCTTACCATTGGTACCGGCAACGACAATGACCTGCGCTCCCGGATGCTCGACGCCCAGTATAGCGCTCACCTGGGCGACTCGTTCAAGGCCCAGGTCCCATTTTACCGGATGTAGTTTCTGGATATAATCAAGCCAGGATTCAAGCGGTGAGTGCATCTAAAGCAGACCTTATTTCCCGGATGAGCTCTACTACGGAATTCTCGAGCAGTCCTCGATCAGCCTCATGACGCGCCATGATATCAACAATAGCTGAGCCAACGACAACACCGTCTGCAGCCGAGCCCACCGCTGCTGCTGTTTGCCCATTTTTGATGCCAAATCCGACAAACAGCGGAATCCTGGCAATGGTCTTCAGGTCACGAACTTTTTCAGCTACTTCTGTCACATCAAGACTACCGGCTCCGGTAGTCCCTTTCAGAGAAACATAATAGACGAAGCCCCTGCTGTGAGCACAAATTTTCGCAGCGCGCTCAGGGGTCGTTGTTGGGGCAAGTAAATACACGCTTTCAATATCATGCTGCTCAAGGCACAACGATAAATCACTTGCCTCTTCCGGGGGTAGATTAACGATAATGGTTCCATCTATTCCGCAACCTGAGGCACGTTCGGCAAAAATTTCATAGCCCATTTTTTCGATCGGGTTTAAATAGCCCATCAACACGACCGGTGTCGACTGGTCTTTATCACGAAACTCAGCCACTAGCTGCATCACATCAAGTAGTGATGTCCTGGATCGCAACGCTCTTTCATGAGCTTGTTGTATGACCGGACCTTCCGCCTCTGGGTCAGAAAAGGGTACCCCCAGTTCAATGACGTCAACTCCGGCTGAGACCATTTTGTGCATCAGGGATACGGTAATGGACGGTTCAGGGTCACCCGCGACAATATAGGTAACCAGGGCCTTTTTTCTCAGGTCATACAATGAACTTACTGTTCTTGATAATCGGCTCATGTCGCTCCCTAGGCTATGGAAATTCCGTCTAACTTAGCCATCGTTGGAACATCTTTGTCACCACGACCAGACAGGTTTACTATGATATTTTGCTCTGGGGACAGGGTTCCAGCTAACTGCATGGCATAAGCAACCGCATGACTCGATTCCAGGGCCGGAAGTATTCCTTCAAGAAGATTGAGTTGCCTAAATGCGGCCAACGCTTCCTGATCCGTCACCGCAACATATTCCGCCCGCTTGATATCTTTTAACCAGGCATGTTCTGGGCCAACACCGGGATAATCAAGGCCAGCAGACACTGAATGAGTCTCCGCTATCAAGCCATTTTCATCCTGCATCAAATAGGTTCGATTCCCATGTAAAACACCCACTATGCCGTCGTTGAGCGGCGCTGCGTGTTGACCGGACTGAAGACCTTTGCCAGCTGCTTCAACGCCAACCAATCGCACGTCCTGGTCATCGAGGAAGGGATAGAAAATCCCCATCGCGTTAGAGCCGCCACCGACGCAGGCAATGACGACATCAGGTAAGCCACCCTGCCGAGAAGCAAATTGTTGCCTGGCCTCCCGACCGATAACGGATTGAAAATCACGAACCATCATAGGATAGGGATGTGGCCCGGCTACGGTACCAATAATATAATGCGTATCATCAATATTGGTTACCCAATCACGCATGGCTTCATTCAGCGCATCTTTCAACGTTTTTGAGCCTGAGGTCACGGGTACGACTTCAGCGCCCAGTAATTTCATTCTGTAGACATTAAGACTCTGCCGCTGAATATCTTCACTGCCCATATAGACACAGCAGGACAAGCCCAATCTAGCTGCGACCGTAGCTGAAGCAACGCCATGCTGCCCGGCACCGGTTTCTGCAATGATACGGGGCTTACCCATATGTTTAGCAAGAATGGCCTGGCCGATGCAATTATTAATCTTGTGTGCGCCAGTATGATTTAGATCTTCGCGTTTAAGCCAGATCTGGGCTCCACCCGCTTCCTGTGTCAATCGCTCGGCGTAATAAAGAGGAGAGGCCCGCCCAACATAATGCTCAAGATCACTATTGAGCGTTTCCAGGAAGTCTACATCCGTCTTTAATCGCGTATATTCTTTTTCCAGGTCATCCAACGCTGCCATCAGCGTTTCCGAGACAAACTTTCCTCCATAGGTGCCAAAATGACCATGCTCATCCGGAAAAAGTGACCGATCCTCGTTTAACCCCAGAAGTTGATTACCCATAATGACTGCCTCGATCAGCGGCTGCAATTACAGCCAGAAATTCCTTTATCTTAGTAGCATCTTTAACACCCGGAGCCGACTCCACGCCACTACACACATCTACCGCGTAGGGTTTGACTATGGCAATAGCCTGGCTAACGTTATCCTTATTCAAGCCACCAGCCAGAATCAGTGGTTGATCAAAGTCGGCTAAACCCTGCCAATCAAACACCTGACCCGTTCCACCCTGCTGCCCAGGTACCATTGAATCAACCAAAATGCCTTGACTGGATGGGAAATGTCTGGCCCGAGTAGCCAGTTCAGCACCACTTTCCAACTTGAATACTTTTATATAGGGTAAGTCGAACTGCTTACAGTAAGCTTCGTCTTCGTCTCCATGAAATTGTAATAAATCCACTGAGACATGATCCAGAAAGGACTTGACCTCAGCGGCTGTCTCATTAACGAACAGGGCAACCTTGGTTACAAAAGCAGGCACTTGTTCACTAATATCGATAGCATCCTGTACAGAAATGTACCGTGCGCTGTGCGGATAACGATTCAAACCAATTGCATCTGCACCCGCCTGAACTGCAACCTTGGCATCGTCGACAGAGGTGATCCCACATATTTTCGCCCTGGTTCTAGTCACTTCCCAGATCTCCGTCCAGATAGGATCTCAAAAAAATCGGTAGTCTAACACGACACGTCTAATTGATGGACAAAAGTCCCATAAGATGAGGTAATTCGGGCACATCTGGCAACTGATACTGATCCGGGTAGATCACATTGATCAGGTACAGACCCGAAGCCGGCGCCATTTTCCCAGCACGAGATCTATCCTTCATCTGCAGCAAATCCTCGACCCAGCCCAAAGGCTTGCTGCCAGCACCAACCTGCTCCAGCACGCCGATAATATTACGAACCATATGATGAAGGAACGCGTTCGCTGTTATATCTACAAATATCAGGCTGCCCTGCTGCTTAACTGTGATGCTGTGAATATTCCTGAACGGGGTTAATGCTTGGCATTGAGCAGATCGAAACGAGGAAAAATCCTGCTCACCCAACAATGTCTGCGCTGCCTTATGCATCACTTGAGGTTGCAGTGGTCTAAAAAAACGGGCGTATAGCCTGGGGCCAATTGGACTACGACGTTTCTCATTAGAGATAATATACAGATAACGGCGTGCTTGCGCAGAATGACGGGCATCAAAATCACTCGATACCGGCTTCATCCAGACGACAGCAATATCATCTGGAAGCTGTGAATTGGTCCCCTCGATCCAGGCTTTACTAGTTCGATCAACCGTTGCGTCAAAATGCACGACCTGCTGCGTTGCATGAACACCAGTATCTGTACGACCGGCACAGTTTACCGTTACTGCGCCATTGGCAATTTTACTCAGGGCGCTTTCCAACTCAGCCTGAACTGTCCGAACCCCTTTTTGTCTTTGCCAGCCATGATATGCTGTACCATCGTAGGCAATGCCCAATGCAACCCTTTCCAAACCGAATCATCTTCCCTGGAGTCTATATCTGTTTGAGTTCAGCTAGCATCTGCTTGGCTTCATCAATTTCGGACGGCTGTCCTTGCTCGGCAACCTGCTCGAGTAATTTAATAGCACCTTCGGTATCACCCATCTCAAGATAGGCTCTGGCTAAATCCAGTTTATTACCCGTATTATCGTCTAAGTCGAGCTCCTCTAAAGCCTCATCCAGGTCAAGATCAGCCGCCTCAGCGGTTTCATCCTGCCCTGCCTGGACAACCTCATCATCAGCTGCCGGCAGCTCGAGTTCTGCTTCCAAGTCAAGCTCTGCCATATCGTCATCGGATTTATCCATCTCCAGCTCTGTGTCGAGATCAATGTCAAGATCCAGCTCCAAATCCAGATCCAGATCTATCTCCTCCTCACCGAGGTCAGATTCAGCATCATCAGGATTCAATTCGTCGAGATCAATTTCAGGACCATCCTGGATGGCTTCATCATCCAGGCCGAGCGGTGGATCTTCTCTAAATGCCACCGTCACTTGCTCGCCCCCTGAATCGATCTCTTCAGCCTGGTCACCACTGAACTCACCAGGAGATTCAAGTTCCTCAAATTGATCTGAACTCTGGGTGGCAACCGCGTCTACATCGAGATCAACCGCAGAGGCCTCATCCTGCACAGCCGTGTCCTCTTCTTGTCTTTCTTCTTGTCTTTCTTCTTCTATTTCTTTTTCGGGCTCGGGGGCTGCTGCTTGCAGGTCAGGATCTAGGCTGACTTCTACCCCATCCTGGTTATCTATTTCCGCTGATTCCAGCTGATCCGCGGCTTCTAGTTCCGGGCTCGGATCTGAAGCAGGCTCAGTATTTTGGTCTATAGCGTCGCTGTCTGGAGTAGCCTGCTCTGCCTGTAGCGGCGCCACCGGATCCAGGGCATTGCTTTCCTGCCGGCGCCGTCTTGTATAAAGCATTACCATGACCAATATCAGTACGACTAACCCGGCCAGTAAAAGCTGTACGTAGGTATTGCCCAACAAGCCCAGAGAAGCTGGCTGCTCAGTCTGTTTTGAACGCTGCTGCTCGAGCTCATCCAGTTGGGTCTGCAGAGCCGCTAACTGCTGGTCCTTCAGTTTGACCAGGCTCCCTAAATCAAGCATCTGGTCTTCCAACTGGTCCAACCTGTCGCTCAAGGCAGCGTTTTCTCTTAAAGCTAGATCGAGGCCTTCTTCAGCAACAGCAAGCGCTATCTCCGCAACCTCTGCATTCTGCTGGCTGTCAACTGTATTGGTTAAGGTATCTTCGCTGGATACTAACCTGAGTTCAGCTTCTGAGCCGCTGGAGTTCCCTAACTCTGGTGAACCAGGATTTTTTTTTTGATTTCCGGCAGTCATTTTCGAATTGGGGTTTACCTGCGATTCTCGGAACCAGCCGTTCTGTTGCGCCACCTCTTTGATGGCATCAGACTGGCTGGAAGCTTCCATGGCGTTCAGGTCCGGCAATTCAAGGCGGTAACCCGCTTTAAGCCTATTAATATTGTTATCAATAAACGCATCTGGATTAGCTTTTTGAAGCGCCAGCATAATCTGCTGAATACTGACCGATTTATCTGGGCGAATTCGAGATGCGATTAACCAAAGAGTATCACCAGCGCCCGTCATCGCCTGCCAGGGTTTAATGTCTTGCTTGTAATCGGAAATCTGCCCTCCCGATTGGGTGCTTTTATCCGGCCGGCTCGATCTGAATCCTTGCGACAGGGTTACTGCTGGCGAGGTGAGAACGGGCGGATCCAGGAGAACGGTATATTCTCGCACCAACCTGCCAGATGGCCATATCACCTCTACGACAAAATTCAGGAAAGGCTCAACAATCGGGTTTCGACTATTGACCCTGATCATGGTTTTGCCATCAGAATTAAAAACCACTTCAAACCTGAGGTCATACAAATCAGCACGTCGCTCTACATTCAACTGCTCAAAATCTTCCTGCGTTGCCAGATTAGGCAGTATTTCCTCAACACCCAAGCCATCACGATTAATGATTTCAATTTCTGCAGAAAATGCCTGATTAAGCGCTGATTTCAACTGTAAACGACCCAATCCCAGACTGAGAGCAGCCGGAGCACTAAGCACCAGGACCAGTGCCAGCAGCCATTGAACAGAACTCATTGTTTTAATAAGAAACAAAGTAAACCGCCCCAGTTGCACCACTTTGCCGACTCCTCTGTTAATTCTCGCGCCTAAAAAAAGTTCTATTTGCCAGTATCTTATTACAAATGTTCTAACAAATACTCAGCTATTTGTACACTATTCAAAGCCGCCCCTTTACGAACATTGTCGGAAACAACCCAACAATGCAATCCAAGCTCATTAACCACATCCTTACGAATACGGCCAACAAAAACTGGGTCCGTAGCTGCGGCGTCTCCTACCGCAGTCGGAAAGCCATTCTCATTGACATCATCAATGACTTCAATACCTGCACCTTCAGAAAATAGTTGCTTCGCCTGTGCTGCTGATATTGGTTTTTTGGTTTCGACATAGACTGCTTCTGAATGACCATAAAATACCGGTACCCTTACACAGGTGGGACTGACCTGGATGGTATCGTCCTCGAATATTTTATGCGTCTCCCAAACCATTTTCATTTCTTCATTGGTAAACCCATTTGCCTCGAAATCACCGATCGCTGGAATAGCATTAAAAGCAATCTGCGTCGGGTAAACATTTGTCTCTATGGTCTGTGCATTCAATAATCTGGCTGTCTGGCCTGCTAACTCTTCCACTCCTGATTTGCCGGAACCGGATACTGCCAGGTAGGTACTGACATGAATCCTGGATATTCCAACAGCATCATAAATCGGCTTTAGCGCCACCAGCATCTGGATAGTCGAACAATTAGGATTAGCAATGATATTTCTACGAGTATAGTCTTGCAGACGATGTAGATTCACTTCAGGGATAAGCAAAGGAATCTCCGGGTCTCTTCTGAAATAAGATGTATTGTCGATCACAATACAACCCGCGGCTGCAGCTTTGGGTGCAAATTCAGCGGAGACTGAACCGCCGGCAGAAAACAATCCTATATCTGCCTGACTGAAATCAAAATCTGCCAGATTCTCCACTCTGATATTTTTACTGCCAAAAGGCAGCCTCGATCCTGCACTCCTTTCACTGGCAAGAAGATACAGATTATCAATGGGGAATTTACGCTCTTGCAGCAGCTCGAGCATCACCTCTCCGACTGCTCCAGTTGCCCCTACTATAGCCACATTCTTAAGACTCATGCCAATCCTCTCCTGTCTCACTCAACAACACGTCAAACTCCTGATATAAAACCCTGTTAGTCTAAAGCCTGCAAACGGAAGCTTCGAGCCTGATTAGCCTGAGAGCTAAAAGGAAAAAATAATCCTGCCCCATTGAGACTCTAAAAACTGCCAGACGATAGCCAGGCCAATGCCATAAATACTGATAACTCCAATTTATGGTAGTCCGTTCTGACCTCTTTGCCGCAGCAAATGATCCATGAGAACGATTGCCAACATAGCCTCGGCTATGGGCGTCGCTCGCACTCCGACACACGGGTCATGCCGGCCTTTTGTGCTTATCTGTGTCTCCTGACCGTCCGAGGTGATTGTACGGGCAGGCTGGGTTATGCTTGAGGTCGGCTTGAGCGCAATACTGACGAGTATGTCTTGGCCAGTCGATATACCACCCAGGATGCCACCAGCACCGTTTGAAACAAACCCCTGTGCGGTAATTTCATCTCTATGAACCGACCCCAGTTGCTGAACAACCTGGAAGCCATCACCAATTTCAACCCCTTTTACTGCATTTATACTCATCATCGCAGACGCTATATCGGCGTCCAGTTTATCAAAAACGGGTTCTCCGAGACCACTGATCATACCCTCGGCAACCACATTAATTCTCGCCCCAATAGAATCGCCCTGGCGTCGCAACTGATCAATCAACGCTTCCATTTCGGGCACTCTAGCCGCATCCGGGCAGAAAAAGGAATTTCTGCCTACCTCATCCCAGTCTAACTCTGAAATACTAATATCGCCCATTTCAGCAAGGTATCCGCGCACCTGAATACCACACAAATCCGCCAGGTATTTTTTGGCAATAGCACCGGCCGCGACACGCATGGCTGTTTCACGCGCTGAGGCTCGTCCACCACCCCGATAATCGCGAATACCATACTTTTTCTGGTAGGTAAAATCTGCATGAGCGGGGCGAAATACATCCTTGATGTCATTATAGTCTTTCGACTTTTGATCCATGTTTTCAATTAGCAGACCAATACTTGTGCCCGTTGTTACGCCTTCAAAAACACCCGATAAGATCTGCACCTGATCTAGCTCTTTTCGTTGACTGGTATATTTTGACCCGCCTGGCCGGCGACGATTCAAGTCCTCCTGGATGTCTTCCTCACACAACGGTAAACCAGCGGGGCAACCATCGACAACGCAACCAAGCGCCACACCATGGCTCTCACCAAAGGTGGTTACTTTGAACATTTCACCAATACTGCTTCCCGGCATCGGACCTGCCTCTTAAAATCCCTAATTATAACCTAAGATTGACGCAGTTTATCTTTACCCTGAATATCATTTCGCTTAGTGTTAGCTTTTTTTGGAGAAGGTGGACACTATGGAACTGGCATTTGCAAAGATATTAGAAAGTATAGGAGAAGATCCGCAGCGAGAAGGCCTGCGTGATACTCCAGCCCGGGCCGCCAATGCCATGCAGTTTCTAACCAAAGGCTACCAGGAAACCCTTGAAGAGATTGTCAATGATGCTCTGTTTGTATCTGATACCAGCGAGATTATTATCGTCCAGGATATTGAGTTGTATTCCATGTGCGAGCATCACTTATTACCCTTTATCGGTAAATGTCACGTTGCCTACCTGCCTACTGGCAAAGTCTTAGGATTATCCAAGGTAGCACGGATCGTTGATATGTATGCAAGACGATTACAGATTCAAGAGCACTTGACTAAACAAATTGCTGAGGCAATCAAAAAAGTGACTATGGCAGCCGGTGTAGGTGTCATCATTGAGGCAGAGCACATGTGCATGAAGATGAGAGGGGTAGAGAAGCAGAATTCAATTATGAAAACTTCGATGATGCTGGGCCAATTTCAGCAAAACCAAGCCACTCGTATGGAGTTCCTGTCACTGCTGCAACTGCACAACTAATAGCAAGCCGTTTTATCGAGGTAGCAGCACCAGATCTACGCGAGGATACCGCAGCTCTGCGTAGGGGCTTAACGGGCCAACCCCATAGGCCTCCAGGCGCTGGCCAGCAAGTCCTTGATTGATTAGCTGGCTTTTTAGGACTTCTGCCTGGTTCGTTGTGCGATCAATAGCCTGCTGCAGCGTTTCTGATTCCTGCTGGTAATCATGGACTACAATTGCCAGCCTCGCATTGGAGCTTTCCGGTAGTTGCCCGAGCAGCACCGTAGTAAGTCCATCAAGGTCAGTTGCAAACTCAGCCAGCGGTAGGCGCATAACACCCGTACTTCCAAACCGTCTGCCGTCGATAGCGCCAACGATGTCTTGAGTTTCAACCACAATAACCTCATGTTGAAGATAGATCTTCTGAGTACCGCGCCTACCAAGATACACCAGGTGATAATATTTGGTTGCGCTATCCAGGCCCACCCAATAATACTGAAACTGCTCAGGCCCATAGAGAATACTGTTCTTGAATACAGTGTTAGCCCAATAATTACTACTACCGCAACTCCGTCCCTGACAGCTAAACAGGGTTTCATATCCCTGCCTTGCACTGTCCTTGTAATGATCAATCACTACCTCTACGTTGCGTACATCGGGCACATAATAAGTCTGTGTACTACGACTTCCTCGCACGCTAATAATTCGATCTGGTTCAAGCACATTACGGATTTTCTTTAATGAACTTAATATGACCTGATTGCGCTCAAGGGCTCCACCCGATTGGGATTCGACCAATTCGGCGCCAGGATAAACTGGCAGATCCGCCGCAGCAGCGGTGAGGATTGCCAGGCTTAACAATAGCCAGCTCAGCAGAACCCGAGGCAGCCAGGTTCGATCTATCCTAGAAGTCAGATATTCCATCGTATTTCTGCACCTGTCATCTTCCCTGTTGGCAGCGCCATGGAAAAAACCGCAGCTGTTGGTACGTTTAACCTTTTTCCCGTCAGCGCATCAATCAACAATGCAATCAGGGGCATATGTAATACCAGAAAGATAGGGCTGTTCCGTTCGGAAATCAACTCCAAAACATTTTCCACATTCCCCGCTGGGGTAATTTCCGGCCAGGGAGCCTCTATCAACAACTGATTGGAATCCGCTATGATTTCGGCCGTCTGCGTGGCACGCAAATACGGACTCGAAATTATTGAATCAGGCAGATCAAAGCCGGCTAATTGCCCGGCAACCTCCCGAACTTCTAGCCGACCTGATTCAGTTAACGGTCTTAACGCATCTGAGGGGGCGGTCGCTGCTGCAGCCCCGTGACGCATCAGAGTAACTAACAAAGTCAGGCCCTACCTGAACCACTTCTACTGCGCCCAATTGGCCGGCACATTGAAGTCATGCAGTTAACTCCAGCAGTAGTTTATTCAGTTTCTGCACGTAATTAGCTGGGTCCTGGAGCTGACCCCCTTCTGCGAGCAACGCTTGATCATATAAAACCCGCGTTAGACTTTTAAATCTATCAACATCGACCTCCTGATCGAGGCGTACAATCAACGGATGTTCTGGGTTAATTTCGAATATACGTTTTGACGCCGGGACTTCCTGACCAGCAGAGGCAAGAATTCGCCGCATCTGCATACCCATGTCATCTTCAGTTACCACCAGACAGGCGGGTGAGTCCGTTAACCGATGGGTCACTCTGACCTGTTCTACTTCATCGCCTAGCTCATCATTCAATCGAGTTACCAGATCAGAGAATTCTTTGGCAATTTCTTCGGTCGCTTTCTTTTCTTCAGAATCCTCTAACCCGCCAAGGTCGAGAGACCCTTTTGCCACGTCCTGGAGCGATTTTCCATCGAATTCCATGAGATGATTAACCAGCCATTCATCTATCCGGTCCGTCAACAACAAGACTTCAATCCCTTTCTTTCTAAATACTTCAAGATGCGGACTGCTTGAAGCTGTCTGGAAATTCTCCGCAGCAACATAATAAATTTTGGACTGCTCAGGTTGCATCCGCGAAAGGTAGGCATCAAGTGACTGATTTTGAATCTCTGAACCAGTATGGGTGGTAGAGAAGCGCAGCAACTTGGCTATTTTTTCCTTGTTACTAAAATCTTCGGCCGGTCCTTCCTTTAAAACCTGACCAAATTCATCCCAAAACTGCTGATACTGCTCTTCTTCTTTCTTGGCCAGTTTATCCAGCATATCCAAACTGCGCTTGGTTAACGCATTTCGCATTGACTCAATAGCTGGGTCGTTCTGCAATATTTCTCTTGAAACATTCAAGGACAGATCATTGGAATCAACAATACCCTTAACGAAGCGCAGGTAGAGGGGTAAAAACTGTTCAGCGTCATCCATGATAAACACACGTTGAACATAGAGTTTGAGCCCCTTGATCGATTCACGATTCCATAAATCGAAAGGCGCTTTGCTCGGTATAAAAATAAGACTGGTGTAATCCAGCTTCCCTTCTACTTTATTATGGCTCCAGGTCAGAGGATTCTCAAAGTCATGCGAGAGGTGCTTGTAAAATTCCTCATACTCATCTTTTTTAACTTTACTGCGCGAACGAGTCCAAAGTGCCGTTGCACTATTAACGACTTCCTCAGTCACTCCAGTAGCAGCGCTGGCATCATCCGAATCGCTATCTTCCGTACTCTCTGATTCAGGCACAACGGGTATTGCCATGGTTACCGGCACGGAAACATGATCCGCATATTTCTTTATAATGTTCTTTAACCGGAAGTTATCCAGATACTCTTCATTATCTGTTTGTAAATGCAGCGTTACCTGGGTTCCCCTTGCCTCCCGGGTGATGGTCTCCACCTCGAAATCGGCCTCTCCTGTGGAAGTCCAGCGGACTGCTTCTTCAGCCTCTACCCTGGCGGAACGAGATTCCACGACAACTTTATCTGCCACTATAAAAGACGAATAAAAACCCACCCCAAACTGGCCGATTAACTGAGAATCTTTCTGCTGATCGCCAGTTAATTCAGACAAAAACTGCGCCGTACCAGATTTGGCAATCGTTCCCAGATTGGCAATGGCTTCATCTCTCGACATGCCGATACCATTATCAATCAGACTTAGGGTTTTCGCGTCTGCATCTACCTCGATCCGGATCTTTAAATCACCATCCGTGAGCACCAGGTCAGTTTCTGTGAGGCTGGCGAATCGAAACTTATCAATGGCATCTGATGCATTTGAAATCAGTTCCCTCAGGAAGATTTCTTTATTTGAATATAACGAATGAATCATCAGATGCAGCAACTGTTTAGCTTCTGTCTGAAACCCCATTTTTTTCTTTTTTGCAGTCCTGGCCATTTTATTTACTCGCTCCATCCAATCGATGTCAGTTAGCTTGGGGCGACGCAGCAAAAATTCAACCCCGGCATGGGGTTAAATCAACCGCATCAAGTTCAGGTTATAGCGCCGAGATTACTACCAACCAGTCATGTCAGCTAATGCCGAGCCTATTGAATCCAGGCTTTTAACGGTACGTACGCCCGCTTGGGACAAAGCAGCAAATTTATCCTCCGCTGTCCCCTTGCCACCCGCGATTATCGCACCTGCATGCCCCATCCGTTTGCCTGCTGGTGCGGTAACACCAGCAATATAACTCACCACCGGCTTAGTCACATGAGCTTCAATAAAAGCAGCTGCTTCTTCCTCAGCAGTGCCGCCGATTTCCCCAACCATGACAATCGCGTCGGTCCCAGGGTCTTCCTGGAACAGCTTTAAAATATCGATAAAATTACTACCAGGAATAGGATCTCCGCCGATACCGACACAACTACTTTGCCCAAATCCAAGCTCAGTCGTCTGTTTTACAGCCTCATAGGTAAGGGTACCGGAACGCGACACGATACCCACTCGCCCAGGCAAGTGAATATCACCGGGCATTATGCCTATTTTGCACTCCCCGGGAGTAATGACACCTGGGCAATTAGGTCCTACCAGACGAACACCCAACTCATCTGTTCTGACTTTAACTGCTAGCATATCGAGGGTCGGCACCCCTTCCGTTATACAGACAATTAGTTTTATGCCAGCCTCAGCTGCTTCCAATATACCATCCTTGGCAAAAGGCGCTGGCACATAAATCACACTAGCATCTGCTCCGGTTTGCTCCACCGCATCTGCTACGGTATTAAACACCGGCAAACCCAAATGCATTTGCCCTCCTTTACCTGGGGTTATCCCACCCACCATGTTGGTGCCATAGGCAATCGCCTGCTGAGAATGTAATGTTCCCTGCGAGCCCGTAAAACCCTGACAAATAACCCGAGTATCTTTCCCAATCAGTATACTCACGATGTGACTCCTGCGGCCCTGACCACTTGCTCGACCGCGTCCGTTAAACTGGTAGCTGCAATAATGTCAACGTCACTACTGGCTAAGGTCGCCACCCCTAAGGTCGCATTATTGCCTTCAAACCGAACCACTACCGGAACCTTGACACCGACATCCTTTACCGCCCCGATAATGCCCTCAGCTATGATGTCGCACTGCACGATGCCGCCAAAAATATTGATCAGGATAGCTTTTACAGCGCTGTCTGAGAGGATAATTTTAAACGCTTCGGCGACTGCTTCCTTTGTGGCCCCGCCACCCACATCAAGGAAATTAGCCGGCTCGCCTCCGCCTAATTTAACCAGGTCCATGGTTCCCATAGCCAGACCTGCGCCGTTAACCATGCACCCAATATTGCCCTCGAGAGCAACATAGTTAAGGCCAAACTCTCCTGCTTGCCGCTCTCTTTCGTCCTCCTGGCTCGGGTCGCGCATGGCTACCAGATCCTGCTGTCTGTATAAGGCATTGCTGTCTATAGAGACTTTTGCATCGAGACAATGTACGTTTCCGACATCAGTCACCACCAGTGGGTTGATCTCCAGAAGCGATAGGTCTCTTTCTTCAAACATTTTTGCCAAAGCCATAAAAATCTTAGCAAACTGATTAATCTGCTTACCTTCCAGACCCAGCTTGAAAGCAAGCTGCCGGCCTTGATAAGCCTGCGGTCCTTGCGAGGGTTCGATAACAGCCCTGATGATTTTTTCAGGTGTATCTCGAGCGACCTCTTCTATCTCGACTCCACCCTCTGTGGAGGCCATAAATATAACTCTCCTGGATGATCGATCAACTACGGCGCCCAGATAAAGTTCACGAGATATGCCTGTACAGGCCTCTACAAAAATCTTATTAATAGGTTGGCCTATTTCATCGGTCTGAGCAGTCACCAACCGGGACCCAATCAAACTATCTGCAAATTCGCCCACTTCCTTAAGAGACGAAAACAACTTGACACCGCCCGCCTTACCTCTGCCACCGGCATGGACCTGCGCTTTTACAGCCCATTTTTCACCACCCATCGCCTTGGCTGCGGCAATCGCCTCAGCACCAGAATCTACCGCTTTGCCTTCCGATATTGGCAGACCATACTGGGCAAATAACTGTTTTGCCTGATATTCATGAAGGTTCATATTCTCTCTATCCTTAACCTGCCATCCCGTGAAACCCTAAAACCAAAAGAATAGTCATTCAGGTACGTCGTTTACGATTACTGATGTGTATGGCACGACCTGAAACGGCTAGCGCTGCCTCATGCAGACCTTCCGATAACGAGGGATGAGCAAACATCGTTAACCCCAAGTCTTCAGCAGTGGCACCAAACTCCATCGCAATAACAGCTTCAGAGATCAACTCTGACGCATGGGCAGCCATTATATGGACACCCAGAATCTGGTCTGAATTTTCGTCGGCCAGAACTTTTATCAGCCCTGCCGTTTCTTTGCTGGCAAGTGCCCTTCCACTGGCTGCCATCGGGAATACGCCGCTTTTATATCCCACACCATCAGCCTTCAATTGCTCCTCAGACTGACCAACCCAGGCAACTTCCGGATGGGTATAAATAACAGAAGGGACACAGTCATAGTTAACCAGGGGTTTTTCTCCAGCAATTCGCTCTGCAACCATGATCCCTTCTTCCATCCCCTTATGTGCCAACATGGGGCCACGGACCACATCTCCCACCGCAAAAATACCAGGTGCATCTGTCGCACACAAATCATTGACATGAATAAAGCCTCGCTCATCCAGTTGCACACCGCTCTCGGCAGATAAGACTCCTTCAGTGAAGGGCTTCCGACCGACAGCTACGATCACTTTATCGACAAGTAATTCGTGATCTGAGTCCGTATCAGTATAGCTCACCACTACACCATCATCCTCCACCCGTGTTGCCGTTACTCGAGTAGCCAGCCGAATATCCAGGCCTTGCTTCTTGAATTGTTTTGCCGCTTCCTTAGACAATTGTCGGTCAGCACTGGGTAGAAACTCGTCTAATGCTTCCAGGACTACCACTTCAGATCCAAGACGACTCCACACACTACCCAGCTCCAGACCAATTACGCCCGCACCAATAACGCCAAGCCTGGCAGGAACTGCAGTCAGTTCAAGAGCGCCTTCAGAGTCAATGACTGATTCTCCATCCATTGGGCAGGGTGGGATATCTACCGGAACCGAACCGGTCGCCAGAATCACATTGGCCGCACTGATCTCCTTCATCTGGCCATCGCTACTTAGCATCTTTACTTTTCTACCAGCCACTAATTCGGCTGTCGCTGTAAAGACCTCGACACCGTTTGCTTTTAACAACCCTGCTACACCCCGGGTCAATCCCTTGACAACTTCACGCTTGTTCTTCTGCATCGTCGCGATATCAATGTCTACTTTTTGGGTGGTGATGCCAATCGCCGAAAAGTCTTCTCTTGCCTGTTTATATTTGTGCGAGATATCCAGTAGCGCTTTTGACGGAATACATCCCACGTTCAAACAAGTACCACCCAGCACACCGGCTCCAGACGCATCAACCCATTTATCCACACAGGCAGTGTTTAGTCCAAGTTGCGATGCTCTAATAGCTGCGTGATAACCTGCCGGACCAGCACCAATCACTATCACATCATAATAATCGCTCAAATCTATCGCCTCCAAAGTCAGATATCTAATAGGATCTTGGCCGGATCCTCAAGAAACTCTTTGACTGTCACCAGGAATCTCACGGCTTCCTGGCCGTCGATCAATCGATGGTCATACGATAATGCCAGATACATCATCGGACGAATCACCACCGCTCCATTGACAGCAATGGGTCTTTCCTGGATTTTGTGCATCCCTAGTATGCCAGTCTGAGGTGGATTTAATATAGGTGTCGATAGCAAGGACCCAAATATACCGCCATTAGACAGAGTGAAGGTGCCACCGGTGATTTCTTCGATCGTTAACTTACCATCCCGGGCCTTATCACCGAAAACCTTTACCCTTTCCTCAATTTCAGCTAATCCAAGACTATCAGCATCGCGAAGAACCGGGACAACCAATCCCCTAGGCGATCCCACTGCCACGCCAATATCCTGGTATCCGTGGTAGACAATATCGCTTCCATCAATAGACGCATTAACACCAGGGAATCGCTTCAGAGCCTCCACACAGGCGCGCACAAAAAAGGACATGAAACCCAATCGGACGCCTGCATGTGCTTGCGCAAAAGCCTCTTTATATTTGCTCCGCAATTCCATCACTGCCCGCATATCGACTTCATTAAAAGTCGTCAACATAGCAGCCGTCTGCTGGGCTTCGACCAATCGCCTGGCTATACTGCTTCTCAACCGGGTCATGGGCACGCGTCGCTCAACTCGCCCTGCATCGCCAGCTTTAACAACCGGCTCAGGCTTGCTTGGTGGTTGCTTGGGTTCCTGTGGTTCAGGCTGACTCAGAGGTGCGCCTGGATGCACTGTTCCGTCCTGTGCCTGAGCTACTTTTAAAACATCACCCCGGGTTACCAATCCACCCTTACCCGTTCCAGCTACTCCGCTGATCGCCACGTTCCTTTCACTGGCCAATTTCCTCGCTGACGGACTTGCTCTGGTTGCCCCCTCGGCGATGTCTTCATTGGTAACTGCATCCGCATCTTCGCTGTCAACGGCAGTCTGGTGATCCGCACCAACTTCAAAAACGGCAAGTACATCTTCGGACAGGATAGTATCACCCGTGGTCTTGAGGATGCGGGTCACCTTACCATCTGCCGGCGCAGCAACCTCCAACACCACTTTATCCGTTTCAATTTCTACCAGAATCTGGTCTCGATGGACAAATTCTTGCTCTACAACATGCCATTGAACGATCTCCCCATCTGCAATGGACTCTGGAAAATCAGGCGCTTTAATCTCCATAATATGTTTTCCTAATTCTTATCATCAGCTTGCTACTCGGTACGCCCAGCTAACGCTTTCAGCACAAGCTGCTTCTGTTGCTGGACATGAACTGACAGGTAACCCGCAGCCGCCGCAGCCGAGCCCTCCCGCCCCGCATAATCGAGGTTCATACCCGGAAAAAGGCGGTGGATGACCCGGCGCATATGGTGCTGACTGCTGTACCAGGCACCCTGATTCATCGGCTCTTCCTGACACCAAACCACATCAGTGACATTATGGTACTGGCCGACAATCTGTTCCAGTATTTGTTCCGGAAAAGGATACAACTGTTCAATTCTAACGATAGCGACCTGCTCCAAAGCTGCATCATTTTTTGCTTCCAGCAGGTCAAAATACACTTTGCCACTACAGAGGACCAATCGGGTCACCTGACCATTTGATTCACTTTCACGTTTGTCATCGATAACCGGCGAAAACTCTCCCTCAGTTAAGTCTTCGAGGCTTGAAACCGCTAACCGATGTCGTAATAAACTCTTCGGTGACAACACAATCAATGGCTTCCTGAGGGGACGGATCATCTGCCGGCGCAGCACGTGAAAAATTTGGGCTGGTGTTGTGGGTATACAAACCTGGATATTATGTTCAGCACTCAGTTGCAGATAGCGTTCCAGCCTTGCTGAAGAATGTTCTGGTCCTGCGCCCTCGTAGCCATGCGGCAACAACATCGTTAACCCCGATAGACGGCCCCACTTATGTTCACCGCTGGTAATAAACTGGTCAATGACAACTTGAGCTCCATTGGCAAAATCCCCGAACTGGGCCTCCCATACCACCAGCGTATCCGGACTGGTCTGGGAATAGCCATATTCAAATGCCAACACAGCTTCTTCGGAAAGAAACGAGTCGTAAAGCATGAATTTTCCTGCTAGACCAGCGTCGCCTAATGGAGAAAAATCTTGATCACTGCGTTGATCATGGAGTATTGCGTGCCGATGGGCAAAAGTGCCTCTACCAACATCCTGGCCCGTCAAACGAATATTAAAACCTTCATCCAGCAGCGTTGCATAAGCCATCATTTCGGCAAAGCCCCAGTTTATAAGCTTTGCCCCGAAGGCCATTTTCTTTCGGTCTGCTGCTATCTTCTCGACTTGCCGGTGTAATGAAAATTCAGCTGGCAATGCCAATAGCTGACCTGCAAGAGCCTGGAATTTTTTAGTACTGACCTGGGTATTAGCGGGCATATCCCAGTCATGATCCAGATAAGGCCGCCAATCAACATGTAAAGCTGTATTTGATTCCTTCAGATAGTCCCAGGCAACGGCATTACCGGCATCCAGTGCGTCTCTGTAAGCTGCTATGCGTCGCTGGTATTCTGGCCTGTCGATAGCTCCTTCACTAATTAATTTTTCTGAAAACTGATCTAAAGTGGTGGGGTGTTTCCTGATTTTCTGATACATCAACGGTTGAGTAATAGAAGGCTCATCGCCTTCGTTATGTCCCCGCCTTCGGTAGCAAATAATATCGATTACAACATCTTTGTTAAACGTCATACGATAATCTAACGCCACCTGCGATACGAATAGAACTGCCTCTGGATCATCGCCGTTAACGTGAAAAATAGGCGCCTGGACCAATTTCGCGACTTCCGTGCAATACTCGGTCGAGCGAGCATCCTCGCGTTTACTTACCGTATAACCGATCTGGTTATTGATTATTACATGTACCGTACCACCGGTATGAAACCCTCTGGTCTGGGACATCTGGAATGTCTCCATTACAACTCCCTGGCCTGCGAATGCAGCATCTCCATGCACATTGATGGCAAGCACCTTCTTACCCGCAGGGTCTTCACGACGGTCCATACGCGCCCTCACCGAGCCTACGATGACAGGCGCGCCTATCTCCAGGTGGCTGGGGTTAAAACCCAGGGCGAGATGCATTTCACCGCCTGGCGTCATTAAATTTGAAGAAAAGCCCTGGTGATACTTCACATCTCCAGAGCCTTTATCCACTTTAAACCGACCCTCGAACTCATCAAACAATTCCGCCGGGTCTTTACCCAATAGATTCACCAGCACATTGAGTCGACCGCGGTGGGCCATACCAATAACCGTTTCTACTACTCCGGCAGCACCGGCCCGATGTATCAACTCAGCCAGTGAGCAAATAAAAGTTTCTGCACCTTCCAGGCCGAAGCGCTTAGTACCAGGGTATTTTTTACCAAGATACTGCTCCAGCCCCTCTGCCGCCAGAATTCTATCGAGCAATCGTCGTTTTGTTCCATTACCAAAGCGAGGTCTAGAACGAGTACTCTCCATTCTCTGCTGCACCCAGCTTAATTCCTGCTGGTTAGTTATGTGCATATACTCAGCACCCACTGAGCCACAATAGGTATCTTCAAGAACCTGTACTATGTCACTCAGCGGAGCTTCGGGTTCACCCATGGACAATGAACCCACCTGAAACCGGGTATCGTAATCAGCCCGGGATAGACCGTGATGAGCTAATTCAAGAGAAGGCACGGTTGCTACCTTGGCCAGACCTAACGGATCAAGCCGGGCCTTTAAGTGACCTCTGCGGCGATATCCATAAATCAGCTCCCCGACGGCAAACTGCTTTTGCTCATAATTAGACGAAATGCTGGCCGCTGAAACAGGCTCTACCCTGTTCTGGTTCTTGGACAGTAAAAGGAAGTGCTCGCGAATCGTCGCGTGAGAAAGATCCGGGCCAGTTGTCCCTTCCTGATGCGGTAGCGAATCAAAAAAACTGCGCCACCGATCGGGACTATTTGCTGGCTCCAGCAGGTAATCCTCATAGAGAGACTCGACATAGGATGCATTGCCTCCGGAAATATGGCTACTCCGCCACATTCTTTCCATGAAGCTATCTGACATCTGAATTCATCTTTGTTTAGGAATATTATCCAATTGTAACGGAGCTACAAGGCAAGTTGTATGTTTTAAAGCGAATTCCGGACTGATTCCTCGTTCACTTTAAACGGCTCTCTCCATTAACATATTTCGGATGTGGCCGATGGCTCGCGTAGGGTTAAGACCTTTAGGGCATACACTGACACAATTCATAACACCCCTGCAGCGGAAAACACTGAACGGGTCACCCAATTCATCGAGGCGATCGTCCGTGGCGGTATCTCGACTATCTGCCAGGAAACGATAGGCCTGAAGCAAACCTGCTGGGCCAATAAACTTATCCGGATTCCACCAGAATGAAGGACACGAGGTTGTGCAACAAGCGCACAATATACACTCATACAAGCCATCTAGCTTTTCTCTTTCTTCCTGAGACTGCAACCGCTCCATGGCAGGGGCCGGATTATCATTTATGAGATACGGCTTTACTGCTTTGTAATTATCGTAGAACTGGGTCATATCGACGACCAGATCCCGAACTACAGGCAACCCCGGAAGCGGTCGTAATTTAAGCTTGCCATCAACGGCTACTTCGGATAATTGGGTAATACAGGCCAGGCCATTTTTGCCATTCATATTTATACCATCCGAGCCACAGACCCCCTCCCGACACGAACGTCGATACGAGAGCGAAGGATCCTGCTCCTTGAGCAGCGCCATAACATCCAGGACCATCAAATCTCGACCTGCCGGAATATCTAATTGAAAATCCTGCATAAAAGGCTTTTCATCCGTTTCAGGATTAAATCGATAAACGCTAACCTGCATGTGCCTTACCTCGATAAATTGATCTATTGTCTACTCGCACTTAGCAAAAACTGCTTTATGCATTCTTTAAACGTACTGCAAACCTACTGCATCATCAGAGTTAACAGCATCGTCTAATACTAACACTTGCCTACCTGCCTAGTAGGTCCTGATCTGGGGCTGGAAAGTATCAACGGTCACCGGTTCAAAGTTAACCGCTCTCTTGGTCAGCGTCTTTGCCACCGGGTCATAAATCGAGTGCGCAAGCCAGTTTTCATCATCACGGTCTTGGTAGTCATCCCTAGCATGAGCGCCTCTGCTTTCCTTTCTACCTTCTGCGCTGAATGCTGTTGCTTCGGCTACTTCAAGCAGGTTATCCAGTTCGAGAGCTTCAAGCCTGGCAGTATTAAAAGTATTACTTTTATCTTGCAAATAAGCCTGGCTAATTCGCTCTCGCAAGCCAGCCAATTCCTTAATGCCTTCCTGCATGGGTTGTTCTTTTCTAAACACCCCAAAATTCATCTGCATACAATTCTGTAATTCCTTCCTCAATTTTGCCGGTGATTCTCCCGAAGCAGTAGAATCGTTCCAACGGTTCAATCGTTGCATAGCCTCATCAAGGTCAGATCCAGTTGATGCTTGAAGATGCACTCCTTCAGTCAGCGCAGTATTAATAAAAAGACCCGCTGAACGTCCGAAGACGACTAAATCCAATAACGAATTTCCGCCAAGGCGGTTAGCCCCATGAACAGAAACACAGGCTGCTTCGCCCACGGCATAGAGTCCATCTATAATCTGGTCCTGGCCTTGTGCATCGAGTGTAATTGCCTGCCCATGGACGTTGGTAGGCAAACCACCCATCATATAGTGACAGGTCGGCACGACCGGTATCGGTTCCTTGACGGGATCAACATGGGCAAAGGTTTTCGATAATTCGACGATACCGGGGAGACGCGAATGTAGAATATCCTCACCAAGATGATCTAACTTAAGAAATACATGATCGCCATTTTCTCCTGCACCACGGCCATCAAGTATTTCCAAAATCATACTTCTGGCAACAACATCTCGGCCTGCCAGGTCTTTGGCATTGGGAGCGTAGCGTTCCATAAAACGCTCGCCGTCCTTGTTAATCAGATAGCCACCCTCACCCCGACAGCCTTCAGTTACCAGTGTCCCTGCACCAGCAATACCGGTGGGATGAAATTGCCACATCTCCATGTCCTGGAGTACAAACCCGGCTCTCAAAGACATGCCAGTACCGTCACCGGTATTCATCAGCGCATTGGTGGTCGAGGCATATATCCTGCCGGCGCCTCCAGTAGCCAGCACTGTCGCCTTCGACTTAAGATAATTGACCTCTCCGGTTTCCATACAAATCGCAATTACACCGGTAACGGCCCCTGCCGAATTTTTAACGAGATCGACAGCAAACCATTCACTGAATACGGTTGAGCCCGCCTGAAGGTTGCCCTGGTATAGCGTGTGCAACAAGGCATGCCCGGTTCTATCAGCTGCTGCACAGGTTCTGGCAGCCTGGCCGCCCTTACCAAAATTTTTTGATTGGCCACCAAATGGACGCTGATAAATTCGACCGCTTTCAGTTCTGGAAAACGGTAATCCCATATGCTCGAGCTCAAAAACCGCCTCCGGTCCTACGCTGCACATGTACTCAATGGCATCCTGGTCACCTATGTAATCTGAGCCCTTAACCGTGTCATACATATGCCAACGCCAGTCGTCATCTGGATCATCGCTGGCGATTGCACAGGTGATACCACCCTGGGCTGAGACGGTATGGGAACGCGTCGGAAAGACTTTGGATACAATCGCTGTTTTATGACCCGATTGAGCCAACTGTAGTCCAGCTCTTAATCCGGAACCACCGCCGCCAATAATAATTGCATCAAATTCCAGTTCTGCATATTTAGACATTTTATTGATTTCCCCAAAGGATCCTGATTCCCCAGATGACATAAGTGACGAGTACTAACAGACAAATGCTCTGATACACGTAACGCAGGCGATTGGCCTTGCTTCCAGCATTTTGGCTACTCAGATAATCAGTACCAATGGTCCACATCCCAGTCCACGCATGCGCAGCAATCGCCAATAAAGCGATCAGTGTAGCCATCTGCATCCAGGTCGTTAAAAACAGGCTCCGCCAAGCTTCAAAATCGAATTCAGGCATCACTATTATTGAGCCCAGCAGCAATACTGAATAGGCCGCTAGCAGCACAGAGGAGACTCGCTGAATGCGCCAGTCAAGAATCCCTTTTTTACTCAAACCTTTAATCTGTTCAGCCATTTGCCTTCCAACTCAATTGAATCGAATGTGTGTTGTTACATTTTCTCTCATACTAGCGAACAATTTCGCATACGCTCTGTGATAACTACTCTGCAATGCCAGGTTTCAATCACAAAAGGATCCTTACCATTCAAAAAACCCAATAAGCGGCCAGTGCAGCAAGAACAGCCGTTATTATAAAAACACTCTTGGCAGCAACAATACCAGCCTCAAGAGTGTGGGTATCCTTACCATCGACAATGAGATGTTTAATCCCGGCCACAAAGTGATAAGCCAGGGCCGTCAAAATAACCCAGCAGATTAACTGTCCTGGCAAGGCTTCCAGAAAACTTTTAATTTCTGCAAAACTTTCTCTTGATTCCAAGGACACCTGCAGCGCATATAACATCAAACCGGTAACTATGAAGAGAACCACCCCGGAGATGCGGTGACTGATAGACGCCAGTGCAGTAATTGGCCAACTGAACTGAAGCAAATCGCCTAGTCCCACATTGGTTGGTCGGGATTTGTCTTTCACCGATTTTATCTCCAGTATTGAGTTGAATTGTACCTGCCAAGCAGCAGCCCTGGTAAAATATCTTGCCGCTCGCCCTGCCTCCACATACCCAATTGACAAGAAGCCTTTTGCAAAGTATCCCTATCCACCGATTCAGGTTTACAAGCCGCAAAACTTTTTTAAATAAGCAGCAGGTGACTCAAGCTATCAGACGCCAACTGGGGCGCGAGCCATGATAAAATTTTCGTCATAAAATTACAATTGGCACGGCTAAAGCAATCAAGTCTGTTAGACTGTACAAATCCCGTAGGTTTTGCTTTGATATCCTATGCCAAGGCCAGACCAGCCATAAAAGGCCAGACCAGCCATAACAAGGCCAAATTGGTTCAATGCCAAGCTGTTTTGCGGGTTAAATCAGCATTATACCGTAAGGTCAAAATCGGCTGAACGAGTGGTTAAGAGATTATTTTATGCGGTAATAATTTAGTACTTATTAGAAACATTGATAATTTGCATAATTAAAGTCAAAAATAGACTCACTAAAAATACTTACGAAAAATCATTGAAAACTGTTTAGGTAATGGAAAGAGATATGAAACAGACAGTCACGCTAAATATAGAGGGCAAATCATTAGAATTGCCAGTCCTTGAGGCAATAGCCGGTGCTAGTGTCATTGATGTGCGCAGCCTTAGCAGCGCAGGGGTATTCACCTATGACCCAGGCTTTTTATCCACCGCCAGTTGCGACTCTAAAATCACCTTCATCGATGGTGACGCAGGCATCCTCATGCATCGAGGCTACCCGATAGAACAACTCGCAGATCAATCGGAACACTTGGAAGTATGTTATCTGCTACTGCATGGTGAATTACCAGCTGAGGATCAATTAGCTACTTTTAAAAACGACATCAATGAGCGTATGCCTATTGACAGCCAGTTTGCCAAAATCTTTGATGGCTTTACCCGTTCTGCCCATCCCATGTCGATGCTATGCGCTGCCGTTGCCGGTCTTGCAGCCCAGTTTCATGAAGGTCTGGACATCTACAATGAGGCCCACAGAAAAGAATCAGCCTTACAACTGATTGCGAAAATGCCAACTCTGGCGGCGATGACCTACAGAAAGATCACTGAGCAGCCGTTTATCGATCCCAATCCAGAACTTGGTTACGCCGAGAACTTTCTAAACATGTGTTTTGGCGAACCGGGCCGTGCATCTCAAGTCAGCAGCACCATGGCCAGCGCGCTGGATAAGATATTCATTCTTCATGCCGACCATGAACAAAACGCATCGACCTCCACGGTCCGCCTGGCAGGATCTACTGAAGCGAATCCATATGCTGCAATAGCCGCAGGGATAGCTGCATTATGGGGGCCTTCTCATGGCGGCGCTAACGAAGCTGTGCTCAATATGCTGGAAGAAATCGGTGATATCAACGAGGTGGCCCGCTATGTTGATAAAGCTAAAGACAAAGATGACCCCTTCAAACTGATGGGTTTTGGACATCGTGTATACAAAAATTTTGATCCTCGTGCCCTGGTTATGCAGGATAGCTGCCATGCCGTACTGGCGGAAAAAAATGCTCAGGACGAACCTTTGCTCGAGATAGCCAAACAACTTGAAAAAATCGCCAGAGAGGAACCCTATTTTATCGAACGCAAGCTGTATCCAAACATTGATTTCTATTCCGGGATAACCCTTAAGGCAATGGGCATTCCCACCAGCATGTATACTGTCCTGTTCGCTCTGGGTCGAACGCCGGGGTGGATCAGCCACTGGTGTGAGATGCTCTCAGAACCGTTTAAAATAGGTCGTCCTCGCCAGTTATATCTTGGCAGCGCGCAGCGTAACTATACCGATATCGGCTCTCGCTAAGCCCTACCCAAAGCTAACCACCCAATCTCTAATATACTCTAATATACAAGGAACCTCCATTGACAATCAGCGCGATTATAGTAACCAACAAAGGCACCATTAACCTCGACCTGTATGCTGATCAGACACCCCTGACGGTTGCAAATTTTGTCAACCTGGGAACAAAAGGTTATTACAATGGTCTGATTTTCCATCGTGTTATAGGCGATTTTATGATCCAGGGTGGCTGCCCTCTCGGAACCGGTACTGGCGGGCCCGGGTATCGTTTTGAAGACGAGTTTAGCAGTGAACTCAGGCACGACAGACCCGGCATCCTGTCAATGGCAAATGCAGGTCCCGGCACTAATGGCAGTCAATTCTTTATTACCCATGTTGCCACACCTCATCTGGATGGAAATCACACTGTATTCGGTGCTGTTGCAAGTGGCGAAGATCAGGATGTAGTTAACTCGATTAATCAAGGAGACCAGATTATCAGCCTGACGTTTGAGGGAGAAGTTGAAGCTCTGCTCGAGACTCAGAGCGCCCAGGTCGGGCAATGGAATGAAGCACTGGCTTCCGCCTTTCCCGATCTATGATACCCAGATCGTGAAAAAGGAACAAACCGCAACAACTTAAACCCAGACCGTACTCGATATGAAAGGTGTTATTCTCGATAGCAATAGCCTTGGTGATCAGGTTGATCTTACGCCTATCACCTCTACATTAACTCAGTGGCAGGTTTACCCAACCACAAGAGAAGAGGATATCCTCGACCGAATCAGCGATGCTCAGGTTGTTTTAACGAATAAAATTGTAATCGACCGCACCGCCTTTGAGCTCAATCCTCAACTTCAACTAGTCAGCATCATGGCCACTGGAAGCAATAATATTGACCTGGAGACTGCCCAAGCCAAAGGCGTCACTGTTTGCAACGCCATCGCTTATGCGACACCCTCGGTGGTCCAGCATACATTGACACTCATGTTGAATCTTTTTACCAACATGCCCAAGTATCTGGCTGACACTCGAGATGGTCGCTGGCAGCAGTCTGATGTATTCTGCCGCTTGGATTACCCAATTATTGAAATGAAAAGCAAGACCCTGGGAATCATTGGCCTGGGCGAATTAGGTCGAGCAGTTGCAACCGCAGCACAGGCGCTTGGTATGCAGGTCATTGCAGCGACCAGCAACCCAGCCGGGATCAGCAATCGCGCTGACTCAGATGATATCTCCCGCGTCGAACTCGATGAACTGCTCGGTAGTGCTGATGTGGTTTCCCTGCACTGTCCACTGACTGCAGACAACCACCAGCTCATCAATGCTGAAAAGCTGGCTTTAATGAAAGCCAGCGGATTTTTAATCAATACGGCTCGTGGTGGCCTGATTGACAGTCAGGCTCTGATCAATTCTCTCGGCAATAATCTGCTGGCTGGCGCAGCAGTAGATGTCCTGGATAGTGAGCCTGCATCCAATGACGAGCTGTTACTGCAGCATCCAGACCTGAACTTACTAGTTACGCCTCATAATGCCTGGGGCGCCCTTGAATCCAGGCAAAGACTGATAATTCAAATGCAGGAAAATATCCATGGCTACCTCAAAAAGAGCCCTGTCAGGATGTTAGCTGGCCCGACCCGGGCAATGACATAAACGTTCTATACAGACCGACTATCGGTTCCACCCACCTTCTCCTTTCTGTCACAGCATAGAATGGGTTTAAGCCACCATCTTCATCTATCCATTGACTCCAGATAAGCACAGCTAACACGACACCAGGTGATTCGCACAGGCTCCTGTTGGTAACTAAACAATTCACCCTAAAAATAGCGCCCCTGGGTAGATTATTTCAATTCGATAAAACAGGTATGCCGCCACTATGACCAGAGCAAATATTCAATTCCATTCTAGAGCCTTGGATGGACCCAACCACCAGCACACTCACCAAATGATCTGGTTTTAACGGCTATCGCCCCAAAAGCAGCGAAACTTGCCATTGGTACCAGCTTGGTGCTTGGGTTGGCCAGACAAACAAACAACCTTATCGCATCATAAATAGCGCCTACAGCAAAGATTATCAGGGTAAATTCGGGACTCTGCCAGCCGGACTTCTGGGTGCTATACTAATGAGATGGATGCATCGAAAGCTATGTCAGGCCAGGCCTCAAGAGATGAATTGTTAATGTCTCTGGAACTGATGACACGGCTCTATCAACGACCACAATCAGCGCAGGGGCTTGCAGCCGGACTGCCCATGGTTGACGGTAAAATGGACGCAAGGCTCTTCCTTCGAGCGGCTGATCGGGCCGGCTTCAAGGCCAGCATTCAACAAAGAGCGGTAGCTGAGATCCCTGACCAGATCCTCCCCTGCGTGCTGTTACTATCCGAGCAACGCGCCTGCATTCTGGTCAGCCATCATAAAACCTTTTTGAAAATAATTTTCCCTGCTCAATCCGATGCTGTTTTGGACTGTAGCTATGAAGATATTAACCACGCTTACTCAGGTAATTGCATCTTCTTCAAGGATGAGGCCAGCAGTGACCCTGACAATCAAGATAAGCCAAAGAGAAGCCACTGGTTCTTCAGCGCCATTGCAAAGTCCAAAGGTCTCTACTTCGAAGTCATACTGGCTTCGCTGCTGGTGAATTTATTCGCCTTGGTCACTCCTTTATTCATCATGAACGTGTACGACCGAGTGGTACCTAATAACGCAATAGACACCTTGTGGGTACTCGCTTCGGGCGTCTCGATCGTCCTGGTTTTTGACTTTTTAATGAAGTCAATGCGCGGATACTTCATTGATACAGCAGGAAAACGCGCTGATATCATGCTATCAGCAAACACCTTTGAAAAAGTCATGCACATGCGTGTTGCAGAGCGACCTGCAAAGGTGGGCAGCTTCTCCAGTAATCTTCAGGAATTTGACCAGTTCAGAGAGTTTTTTACCTCTACTACGTTAATAGCGGTAATCGACCTGCCGTTTATCCTGCTCTTCATCACCCTTATATTTGGTATCGCAGGTAATCTCGCGCTGATTCCCCTATTGATGATCCCGACCATCATTGTTATCGGGCTGTTATTCCAAAATCGCCTGCAAACGACCATTCAGGACATCTTCACTGAATCCTCACGTAAGACAGCAATGCTGATTGAAGCACTATATTCTCTTGAGGCGATCAAAGCAGCCCAGGCCGAAGGGACCATGCAATCTCGCTGGGAATCTCACAACAGCAAACTAGCTAAAATGGGCTTGCGTTCCCGGCTGCTTTCTTTAACAACCCTGAACCTGACACAATTAGGCCAGCAGCTTGCTTCCGTAGGAATCGTAATTGGCGGCGTATACGCCATTAATGCCGGAGACCTCTCCGTCGGCGGACTGATCGCCTGCACTATCCTGACAGGACGGTGTCTTGTTCCCATGACACAGGTCGCCAGCATATTGACTCGCTATCACCATTCCATGGCGGCCTATCGCACTATTGATGCCATGATGGCTCTGCCCGCAGAAAGAGAGCCCGGACAAAAGTTCCTGCATAGACCTGATCTGTCATCTGATTGTGAGTTCAGGGAGGTTACCTTTGCTTACCCAGGAAATGAGACAACCGCTTTGGCTGGTATCTCCTTTAAAATTGAATCAGGCGAAAAAGTTGGCGTCATTGGTCGTACAGGATCAGGCAAGAGCACCCTACACAAACTAATAAGCAAATTCTATCTGCCTGGCTCAGGGTCAATCCTGATTGGCGGCACTGACATAAGACAACTTGATCCTGCAGACTTGAGACGTAGCATTAACTACGTACCTCAGGATGTCACCTTAATCAGCGGCACAGTGAGAGATAATATTAGCTTTGGAAATACACTGGCCACAGATGCCGATATCCTTAGAGCGGCCGAATTAGCGGGTATCGCTCATTATCTAAATGAGCATCCACAAGGATTCGATCTGCAGGTTGGAGAGCGAGGCCGGCAGCTTTCCGGTGGTCAACGGCAGGGCATTGCCATCGCTCGTGCATTATTGAGCCAGGCATCTCTGCTGCTGCTGGATGAACCCAGCAATGCCATGGATAACGTCACCGAGCTAAACTTTGTTTCAGGCCTTAAAGATTATATCCAGAACAAGACCCTGGTATTGGTGACGCACCGCTCTTCAATGCTGAGCCTGGTTGACCGGCTTATTGTCCTGAATGAGGGACGAGTTGTCCTTGACGGTCCTAAGCAAGATGTACTGGAAAGACTATCCCGCACTGGCAGCAAGCCATGACCCGCCTAAAAGACAGGGACTTTATGCCGGACAGGATCGTTGCCGAGACAGAGGCCGCTCCCCTGCTAACTCACGGAATTGTTTTGCTCACTGCACTATTTGTTCTGATCGCACTGGTATGGGCAAATTTTGCCAGTTTGGAGGAGGTTGCACGGGCACAGGGCAGGGTAATTTCATCTACCCAGATCCAAACCATTCAAAACCTAGAAGGCGGTATTATAGCCGAGGTGATGGTTTCTAATGGAGACTTGGTGGTAAAGGGACAACCCCTTGTTCGCATCGATGATACTCGATTTGCTTCGTCTTTTAATCAGAGTCAATCCTCTATCGATGCTCTACAGTATCGAGCGGTACGCCTAGCAGCAGAATTATCCGGTGAAAACCTGAGCACCCCTAAGGGTTTAGGACGAGTTCAACTTGAACTGTTCAAGAATGAAGTCAGCCTCTACCAGACTCGAAAAATTCAACTGCAGAGTAGCCTTGAGATCCTCAAACAGCAGTTAAAGCAGCACATCCAAGCCAAACAGGGCTTACTCAGCGAATATCAGAAATTCAAAACCAACGCAGACCTTGCCCGACAGGAACTTGAGCTGACAACCCCCGCAGTCAAAACAGGTGCGGTATCAAAAATAGACCTACTCAGGCTGCAAAGAGCTGTCAATGAGGCTGATGGCCTCATGGAAGAAACCCGATTGAAATTGCCCTCAGCTGAAGCGGTGCTGGAAGAAGCAAGGAAAAAGATAGACGAACGCAACCAGCAGTTCTTATCCACCGCCCAGGCGGAATTCACTGAGGTGACAGCAGAACTAAATCGGTTAACATTTTCAAACGCAGCTTTGGAAGACAGAGTGGCACGAACGTCAGTGCGGTCACCTGTCGAGGGTATCGTCAATCAGGTTCTCGTCAATACTATCGGTGCAGTGGTCCAGCCCGGTATGGACCTAATTGAAATAGCGCCGAGTAACGATACACTCCTGGTCGACGCAAAGATCAGACCGGCCGATATCGCCTTTATCAGGCCAGGCCAGGCAGCCACGGTTAAACTCACGGCGTATGACTACTCAATTTATGGAGGCCTAGAGGCCGTTCTGGAGCGTATTAGCGCCGATACCATTATTGATGAAAGCGGCGAGCATTTCTTCAAGATTCAGGTAAGAACCGAAAAAAACTATCTCGGTTCCAGCAGTGACCCTCTGCCTATTATTCCAGGAATGACCGCGACAGTTGATATTATGACGGGAAGAAAGACCGTCATGGATTACCTCTTAAAACCACTCAAACGGGCCCAGGCTAACGCCTTAAGGGAACGTTAGACCTCACCATTTCGAGTGCACAGGACTAGAAAAACGACCCTAGCGACCGTTAAATACAGGTTTACGCTTTGCCATGAAAGCACTTCGACCTTCAACATAATCCTCGCTATTAAAGCACTCGTCGATCATCTCACTGATTCTATCCAGGTCTCTGATAGATTCGTCCTTAACCACTTCATTAATAGCAGCCTTCGCAGCCTTGACCGTCAGCGGTGCATTACCGGATATCATCTGAGCATAACTGCTCACTGTTTGCTCTAATTCAGAACCTTCGACGACGAAGTTAACCAAACCCATCTGCATAGCTTCTTGTGCATCCAGAAAGCGGGCTGACAGCATAATATCCTTTGCCCGTGAGGGTCCCACAACACTGGTGAGCACATCCAGTCCTGCATAGTCATAACCCAAACCCAGTTTCGCAGCCGGAATAGCAAAAACCGAATCGGGGGTGGCGAACCTGATATCCGCATTGAGTGCTGTGGCAAGACCTCCACCAATACAGTACCCCTGAATCATCGCAATCAAGGGTTTATCTAATTGACTCAACCAACGATTAGCCTTTGCTGAAATCCTTCCGTATTCCAGCTTCTGCTCAGCATTAGCTCGATGCGCATCAAACTCTGAGATATCGGCTCCAGACACAAACGCTTTACCGCCGGCACCTTTCATTACTACGACTCGAACCGTCTCATCATGTTGAAACGCCTCTAATATAGTCCCAAGCCCACGCCACATTTCCAGAGAAATTGCGTTCCTGCGCTCAGGATTATTGAAAGTCACCCAGCCAATCCCATCGTGAATTTCTGCGATCATCTTGGTTGTTTCTAATTCCACTTGAATCACCTAAAAATCAATTTGTTAGATTACCTTTGCCTGTCTTAAAGCTGATATTTCATCTTCGGAAATTCCAGCCTCAATCAATATCTCATCGGTATGTTCCCCCAGTTCTGGAGCAGGACGGGAAAATGATGTTTCATATGCTGATCCAGCGAAATTAATCGGTGAACGAATTAAGTCTATATTACCTAGAACAGGATGATTTGCGGTGCGGGTCATTTTCAGCGATTGAGCCTGCTCATCTTCAAAAGCCTCACCGATATCATAGATTGGGCCGCAAGGGCAACCGGCGTCATTTAGTTTAGTGACTAATTCAGCGACGCTCATCTGACACGTTCGACTATTAATCTCGGCTGTCAAATCTGTTCGGTGCTGAATTCGCCCGGCCGCTTTTACAAAACGCTGATCCTGCAACAAAGCCTCCGCGCTGATAACCCGGCAGAGGTTTGCGAACATCTTATTGCTGCTCGCAGCCAGGTTAACCTGCCCATCTTGTGCCTCAAAAACACCCATTGGGGAATTGGTTGGGTGATGGTTACCGGCCCGAGCAGGTACGTCCCCTGACATCGTGTATCTCGCACCCTGGAAATCAAGCTTACAAAGCATCGATTCCAAAAGACTGGTATGCACCCATTGACCCTCACCTGTCTGGTCTCGCGCTATCAATGCCAAAAGTATACCCTGGCCCAGAAACATGCCTGCCGAAGTATCGCTAATAGCGATGCCCACCCTGGTAGGCTCACCATTTTTGTCTCCTGTAATACTCATAAGCCCGCTAGTACCCTGCACGATCTGATCCACCCCCGGCCTCTCACTGTAGGGACCAGTCTGACCAAATCCAGAAATACTGCCATAAATGATCTTAGGGTTTATTTTTTTCAGCGAGTCGTAGTCAATCTTGAGGCGGTGTTTAACATCGCGGCGGAAGTTTTCCACTACCACATCAGCCTGCGCTACTAGTTTTAGAAAGACCCCCAGCCCTTCTGGAGCTTTAAGGTTCAGGCATAGTCCACGTTTATTTCTATGTAGGTTCTGTGAGTCGGGCGAGTGCCGAGCCCCACTTAAATCCCCACTCGCAGTCTTCGCAGGCGGTTCTATACGCGTGACTTGCGCGCCCCAATCGGCCAACAGTCTTACCGCAGTCGGACCCGCCCTGGCCAGCGTTAAGTCTAAAACCTTAATATGACTAAGCGGTTTCATCATTGTGTCCAGCGATCACTCCAGAATCGTTCTGAGCTGCCCGGCTATATCACTGATTTTTGACTGAAGGCGACGCGTATTAGCAGGCCCCATTCTGACCAGTTGCTTCTGTGCTGGACTCAACGACTCGAGCGTAGGATCACTAAAATGATACATGACCACTGGTTGCTCAAGACTAATATCACCCTCTACAATCGGCGTCTCTAACAACCTGCCAATGGCTTTAAACAAAACGGCATTAAAGCTACCATCATCATTACCCAACTCAGTGTAAGCCTCTTCTAATAATGGCTGAATCAATAGGTATAATTGAGCTACCATCTGGCTGTCCAGGGAGTCAAATATTCCTACAAATACCGAATATCTTTCGTAACTGCCTCGATCCATCAAATATCTATCGTTCGGCAATTTCAAAGCCTTAAACGAGCCAATTGGTCCCAGCACCTGCACGGGTTCCTTGGTGACTTCACCATTGGCAACACCATTGGTAAAACCAACAAACTTACGAATCAACTGATCAACGGACACCCATCTGTTGATACCCTCATGACGACTCAGACTGATCAAGCCATCTCTAATCAGCGCATCACTACTATTGAGTAATGGTAGAACAAACACTGGCTCCTCTGGCTCTTCAGCGATAGCTTCCTCTTCGTCCGGCAATAGCGGTGGTTCTGCGTCAGTGAGCAGTTGCGGGGCAGATTCCTGTTCCGGTTGCAAATCCGGTACCGGCTCTGGTTCCGGTAAAACGGCTACTGCCTCTGGTTCGGGGATGGGAATCGGTTTTGCTTCAACGACCGGCTGATCAGACGGACCTGAAAAATAATAAACTGAACCTCCTATCAGTGCGATAAGCGCAATTCCCAGTGCTATGAGAATGGGTTTGTTATCAGCCATTAATTCTCCCTAAAAGATAAAGTACTCTATTGTTGAACTTTAAAGCAGGCAAATACAAGTGCGCTAGCAATAATCTGGTGAAATTTCATGACCAAATGTCCAATATCCGATCTACTACTTCAAAATCAGCTTTACGTTTCGTCTTCAGCCGCACTGAGTGAGACGAAACTGTAAGAGGTGTTTAAAGCTTCAGGGTAAGCCGCAATACGATCAACTTGGTAAACCGCTGGCGTCCTTTAAGCCAGAGGTTGGCATCAGACAATTTTTTTATTCTTCTAACCTTTCAAAAATAACCCGGCACTTGCCATCGGCTGTTCCTGGTTCCGGTAAAGCGACATCTCAAAGTTGACTTAGCCGCTCGACGACTCAAAAACCCGTAACCGCTGGTAACTCGGCCTGTCTATAATGCCTTTTTCAGTAATCAAACCAGTGATGAGAGCGGCAGGGGTTACATCAAAAGCAGGATTAAAGACCGCTACATCAACCGGCGCAGTCGGTTGGCCCAGAACCTGCCGAACTTCTTCGGCAGCTCGTTCTTCAATTTCAATGCCAGAGCCTGTTTCAGTGTCCAGATCGATCGTTGAACAAGGACAAGCAACATAAAATGGGATATCAAAATGCTTGCAGAGAATAGCCAGGTTCAATGTACCTATTTTATTTGCCGCATCACCATTAGCTGCGACTCGATCAGCGCCTACAATAACCAGGTCAACCCTGCCTAAAGCCATTACATGGGCAGCCATATTATCGGATATCAGCGTACAATCCACACCCCGACGACCCAGCTCGAAAGCAGTTAGGCGCGAACCCTGCAACAGGGGCCTGGTCTCATCCACATACACATGGACCGGCACACCTCTTTGGCTAGCAAGATATATTGGCGCCAAGGCGGTACCCAGTTCGGACACAGCGAGCGATCCAGCATTACAGTGGGTCAGCACCTGAGGATACCGCGCTACCAATTGCCAGGCATTTTCACCAATGGCTTGGCAGGCTTTTTTGTCTTCTTCATAGATCAAATCAGCAGCATCCTTCAGGATACCGGCCAGGCGCTGTCCCGTCTGCCCCGGTTCGGGCCCAGACTGCGACCATTGCAGATCAAAAAAAGATTCAGCATTATCGAGCATACGATCTACAGCCCAGCACAAATTCACGGCCGTCGGTCGAGCCGCTTTCAGCTGTGCTGCACGAGCTAGCACTTCGTTGCGTAATCCTGACTGATCATCCGAACATGATTCCAAACCCAGAATCATGGCATAGGCAGCAGCGATACCGATTGCAGGAGCACCACGAACCGACAGCTCACGGATTGCCTTGATCACCTGGCTGACTGACGTGCACTCAAGATAGACTTCTCTACCTGGAAGCAGCGTCTGATCCAGGATTCTTAAAATACCGTCTTCAAAAACAACACTTCTGGGTATTTCCATTACTGAGACTGGTTTCAGGCGCTACGCAACTGAGCAACCATGTCCAGTCGCTGGTCTGCATCCACGAACCCAAAGGATCCCCCGGTACGATCGGTGAAATCCCCATAACGCTTTTGCATCTCAGACACTATATTGCCAGGCTCACCCATAACTCCAAAGGCGTTCAGCATATCGTCCGTAACAAGGCCCGCCATCTCCTGCCAGAGACCCTGTTTTGACATGGCATTTAATTCCGGTTGCAGATCACCCCAACCATGAACCCCCAACACACCTTTGTAAGCCGGTGTTGACGCGTAGAATGAAATTCGGGCCCGGGCAGCGGATTTTTCCGATTCGAAGGCGGATTCATCCTTGCCAGAAACGATAAAAGGACTGTAAGTGATTTCAAAATTTTCCCGAACGCGGCCTGATTTGGCCAATCCACGTTCAACAGCAGGCAGGGTAACCTCACGAATATACTTTTCATTACTAAACGGATGAATAATCAAACCATCAGCAACCTCAGCTGCGATTTCCGTCATGATGGGTCCTACCGCTGCTAAGATGACTTTCGGAGCACCATACTCTTTGTCCTGGGGTGTAAAGGCAGGGGTCATAAGCGTATGACTGTAATACTTACCTTCAAACCTAAGCGGCTCGCCCTGGTACCAATTTGCCCAGATAGCCTGCATGGCTTGCACGAGTTCTTTCATCTGTGCTGCCGGGGCACCCCATGGCATGCTGAATCGTTTAGTGATGTGCGCTCTTATCTGCGAGCCTAAACCCATGGTAAATCGACCTTTAGAATAAGCATTCAGATCGTGTCCTAGGTTCGCTAAAATCATTGGCGAACGAGCAAAAGCCACCGCAATACCAGTGTGTAGTTCAATATTCTGGCTATGCTCTGCAGCTAATAACAGTGGCATAAACGGGTCATGATTCATTTCAGCCGTTCCAACCCCATCATAACCTTCTGCTTCAAGGGTTTTAACGTGTTGCGGTATTTTCTGCCAGTTCGGGGTTAGATGATTGTCAACTTTCATAGCGGCTCCTATTTTCAAAGATCAATCGCAGAACCTTATCCTAATTGGCAGACAATCGCATCTATTGCCGGTCGCTATGAATCAGATGAATTACGCCGCTGGGCCTGAAGTAATTCAACCGCTTTTTCCTCAGGAGAGCCATCATTCAAAAATTGCCCCGCACCGGTTTCCATTCCGGCCAGGAATTTCTGTAATCCGGGTGCTCGCATCATTGGGAGAATCTGGATATGACAGCGGTAATCACTTATATCGGATTCAGATACCGGGGCTTGATGTATCGTTAGGATATAAGGCTGAGGTTGGTTCCATAACTGGTCAAGAGCTGTTAAAAGAATTTTGAGCGCCCTGGCCAGAGACTTGATCTCGGCCTTTGAACAATCTCTTAGATCACCAATGTCAGATCTTGGTAGTAGATACATCTCGTAAGGCAGTTTTGCAAAATACGGTACAAAGCCCAGCCAATACTCATCTGAGAACAGAATTCTCCTACCATCTTCTTCCTCAGCCTGAATGATCTGGGTAAACAAGTTCAAGTTCTTTTGCTGCCGATAGCGTTGCGTAGCAGCAAGTTCACGAGCAATTGTATCGACAATAAAGGGCACAGCATAAATCTGGCAATGCGGATGTGGATTCGAAACGCCGACTAACTCACCCCGGTTTTCAAAGATGAAAACAGTTTTAATCTGCTTGTCCTGATACAACTCACAACTCTGCTCAACCCAGTTATCTACTACAGCTTCTACCTGAAGTTCAGACAATTGACTTAGTGCAACCTGATGCCTCGGGTCATAGCACATGACCCGGCAAATACCGGCAGCCTGCGAGTTCTGGTAAAATTTACCCGGTGATTCAGGTACCGGGGCTAGAAAATCAAAGGAAGGGTGATCATTGTCAAACACGAAAACCGCATTGTAATCCGGATTCATCTCTCCTGATATACGCCTATTCCCAGGACACAGATGACAGCCAGAGTCATAGTTCACTAAAGGCATCTCACTCGCATCAGCCTTCGTTCCAGACCAGGGCCTAGCCCCCCTGTGACTGGAAATAGTAACCCATTGTTCTAATAGCGGATGCCAGCGATTTTGCCAGTCCATCAAATGCCTCATCGACGCGATAATTCGCTAACTTTTAGATACTGGATTGTTCAGCTTCATCCGTATGCAACTCATCAAGGTGGTCACTATGCTGCATGAGGGCATAATGGTATGCCTCTGTAAGAGCAAGCCAGCTGGCTTTGATTATATCGACATTGACACCGATGGTACCGAAACTTTCGCCAGCAAACTGATGCTCTAGAAAGACTCGTACTTTGGCCGCAGTCTCTTCTGTTGAATTGACTACCCGGACCTTATAGTCAGTCAAATGCAGATCAAGAACCACCGGGTATTCGACTTCCAGGGCTTTTCGCAGAGCCTGATTTAAAGCATCAATTGGTCCACTGCCTTCTGCAGCACAAAGCATCTCTGAGTCTTTAACCCTAACTTTCACCGATGCTTCTATGGTCCCCGCCAATTCAGTATCAGTCTGGTCCGCAACCAGCTCATTACTAGGCGAGTAGATCCTGTAGAAAACGGTCTCAAAACAAGGCTGGTACCTGCCAAGGTGACGACGCACTAGCAAGTCAAAACTACCATCAGCATTTTCATAAGAATAGCCTGAGTGTTCTTTGTCCTGTACTTCTTCAAGTATGCCCTGACTGACCTGCCTGCCTTCAAGTTCGGGGTATCGATTAGCAAGTTTAGCCTTTAGGTTGGAACTACCGGAAAGCTCGCTGATTAAAATTTTTCGGCTATTACCTACAACTTCAGGTGGGATATGTTCATAGGTTTCAGGGTTACGCTGGACAGCAGAAACATGTACTCCACCTTTATGTGCAAAGGCGGAGCGGCCGACAAAAGGCTGCCCGGATGGTCCATCCATTGCCAGGACTTCCCAGACTTTCCTGGAAATCAATTGCAAGCCGCTGATGTGCCCCTGGGGCAGGCACTGGTAACCCAGTTTCAACTCCAGGTTACTGATGACCGAGGTTAAGTCAACATTACCACATCTTTCACCAATGCCATTAATAGTACCTTGAACCTGAACCGCGCCAGCTGAAACCGCTTGTAGCGTATTAGCAACAGCCAACCCACCATCATTATGTACATGAATGCCAAGCTGAGCATCAGGAATAAGGGTGCGAACAGCCTCGATTGCGACTTGCACTTCACTGGGTAGAATGCCGCCATTGGTATCACAAAGAATGATTCGTTCTGCGCCAGCATCATGCGCAACCTGAAGTGAGGCTAAGGTATAACCAGGATCACTTTTAAAGCCATCAAAAAAATGCTCGGCATCATAAAATACCGGCTTTTTAGTTGTTTCAACGAGATAAGCAATAGATCCTTCTATCATCTCAAGGTTTCTATCTGCTGTTACGCGCAATGCCTGCTCTACATGAAGATCCCAGGACTTGCCAAAAATACACATTAGGTCAGCATTAGCTTCGACCAATTTAGCCAGGAAAAAATCGTCTTCGGGTAAGCTATCAGACCGGTGAGTAGAGCCAAAGGCTGCCACTCTGACATGATTTAAACCCATATCCCTGAATGCTACAAAAAAATCATCATCTTTCGGGTTTGACCCAGGCCAACCGCCTTCCAGGAAATCAACGCCTAGATGATCCAGAGCCCTGGCAATATCAAGCTTGTTATGCAAGCTGAGGTTAACTCCTTCCCCCTGATTGCCATCACGAAGCGTCGTGTCGTAAATTTCAATTTTTTTTGCGGCCATAGTAGAACTATCCTAACCGTAGCCGAGGCTTGCTGCGACATTAGAGACAGCGCCAGCATTCCGCAGGAGTTCATCCAGCGGGTCATAACTGGAAGATAAAAAAGCCTCTCTAACGCTTTCTTTCATGGTGAACTCAAAGGACTGGTTAAGCAGGCTGATTTGCAGGGTTTCAATATCGAAAAATAACTCTTCCTGCGGGTTTTCCTGAACCAACTTAACTAACTCAGAGCGCGCTTCCTTAGCCATGATCAAACAGGGAATTCCCAGGGTCGTACAATTTCCATGAAATATTTCTGCGAACGATTCGGCAATAACCGCTTTAAAACCGAATTTCTGAATTGCCTGAGGCGCGTGTTCCCGACTCGACCCACAACCAAAATTAGCATCAGAGATTAGGAACTCAGCTCCCTGGTACGCCGGCATATCAAGCACATGCCCTTTTGACTCACCAGAATCATGAAACCGCTCATCACGGAACAGTCCCGGACCTAACTCATCAAAGGTGACACATTTTAGATAACGAGCCGGAATGATTCTATCGGTATCAATATCATTACCCTGGACATAAACACCGCGTCCAGCCATTTTAGTAAGCGTACTCATTTGCCCGCTCCCAGGTTGAACGTCGTCCTAACATCACTGACTTGTCCTTCAATAGCGGCTGCGGCCACCATCACTGGACTCATCAAAATAGTCCTTCCTGTTGAGGAACCCTGCCTGCCAATGAAGTTTCGGTTGGAACTCGAAGCACAAACTTCATCTCCTACCAGTTTATCCGGATTCATTGCCAGGCACATTGAACAACCCGGCATCCGCCACTCAAAACCGGCAGCTTCAAATATCTCATGTAATCCCAGACGCCTTGCTTCCAAATCAACCTGCTCTGATCCGGGCACGGCAATAGCACGAACATGATCAGCAACCTGGCGGCCCTTGATATATCCTGCGACCTCTTCAAAGTCACTTAACCGGCCGTTAGTACAGCTGCCGAGAAATGCAACATCTATGCGCACGCCAGCGATGGGTTGATTTGCCTGCAGTTGCATGTAAGCCAGCGCATCAGATACCAAATTCTTATCCAGACCGGACAGTTCCTCAGGGTCTGGAACTAATTCAGTAACCGATATTGCCTGGCCTGGTGTCACACCCCATGTCACCGTGGGTTGAATCGATCCACCATCAATTACGACTTCATCATCGAAAACCGCGTCCGCATCACTGCCATAGGAAAGCCACTTTCCTGCAGCAACATCAAATTCCTCCCCTTTAGGAACTCGCTCACGATTCCTTAAATAGTCAATAGTGACGTCATCAGGACAGATATAGCCACAACGAGCGCCTCCCTCAATACTCATATTGCAGATAGTCATGCGCTCTTCCATAGTCATTGACTCTATGACCTTTCCGGCATACTCATACGCAAAGCCTACTCCACCGTTCACCCCGAGCGTACGAATGATGTGAAGTATCACATCTTTTGCTGTGACACCTGGAGACAAACTTCCTTCGACACGAATGCGACGCACCTTCAGCGGGTCCATAGCCAGCGTCTGGCTTGCAAGCACATCTCTCACCTGGCTAGTACCAATACCGAGGGCAATACAACCAAAGGCGCCATGCGTTGAGGTATGGCTATCACCGCAACAGATGGTCATTCCTGGCTGGGTAAGACCTAACTCGGGTCCAACCACATGGACTATCCCCTGGCGACCCGAATTTGGAGCAAAAAATTCAATGCCATTATCACTACACGCATCACTCAACACAGTTATCATTTTTTCAGCCATCTCATCCTGCAACGGTCGAGCCTGGTCCGTGGTGGGAATAATATGGTCAACCGTAGCGAAGGTGCGGCCCGGATAGGCTACCCGCAGGCCTTTATCACTGAGCATGCCGAAGGCTTGTGGGCTAGTCACCTCGTGTATCAGATGCAAGCCGATAAAGAGCTGATATTGCCCACTATCGAGTTGACTAACCACATGGCTTTCCCAGATTTTTTGGTATAAATTCTTTCCCACGGCTTTTGAACCCTGATTTTGCGAAGCGGCAAGTTTAACATGAACTGCAAAATATCCTAGGATCCAAAGAGACCAATAATGATCTGCTGCTCAGTAACAGACAAATAATGACTAATCTGTCCGATACACCTCCACAATTTGAGACAAAACGCCTGCTCATCAGGTCACTCTTGGCTGAGGACAACATCCTGGTCTGTGCTGCTGTTCAGGCATCTAAGCCGGAATTGTCTCGATTTATGCCCTGGTGCCATCCTACCTACGGTTTAAAGGATGCAACCACCTGGATCACACAAGCAAGAGCCAAATGGCAACTCAAGGAACATTTTACCTTTGTGATAATAGAAAAATTATCTGGACAGTTGATCGGTAGTGTAGGCTTAAATACCATCGCCAAGAAAGACACGGCAAACCTCGGCTATTGGATTCATTCGGAGTATTGCAATCGCGGTTTTGCTACCGAATCAGCATTAGGATTGTTTAGCTATAGTGAAAGATATCTACGCTTTAAGCGACTCGAGATTGTAATGTCGACTCGTAATATGGCCAGTCGGCAGGTTGCCATCAATGTAAAGGCCCAATTTGAAGGCACAACTAGCCATAGCTATGTCAGCACAGACGAAAATCAGGACGCTTTCGTATATGCTCTTTATCCTGAGCCGGCCAATTAACAAGGAAATCAACTATGAGTGAATCTAATCTCAGCAGTAACGATGACATGAGCAATATACTGGAACTGCAGAAAAAAGCCCATATTAAAGCAGGTGCCGTTTCCGCAAAGGTTAGGATCGACCGGTTGAATAGAGCCATCAGTGTCCTCGAAAACAATTCAAGCGAGTTCTGCGAGGCCATGTCTGAAGATTTTGGTAATCGAAGTATCCAGCAATCCAAGATGACCGACGTCGACGGCGCGATCGGCCCGCTCAAGCATGCTATCAAACATCTGCACAGCTGGATGAAACCAGAAAAAAGACCGACAACGTTTCCCTTTAATCTGCTAGGAGGTAGAAGTCACATTGAATATCAGCCCCTGGGCGTAGTCGGCTGCATCAGTCCTTGGAACTTTCCCGTACAACTGACATTTTCTCCCCTGGCTGGCGTCTTTGGGGCTGGCAACCGAACCATGATTAAACCATCAGAATTCACACCAATAACATCAGAACTGATGAAATCGACCCTGGAGGCAGCCTTTGACAGGGATGAATTGGCTGTTTTCACCGGCGGGTCCGAGGTTGGCAGCAACTTCAGCAGTCTACCCTTCGATCATCTCTTGTTTACCGGCGCTACTGCTATCGCTCGCCATGTGATGCGTTCTGCCGCTGAAAACCTGGTACCTGTCACTTTAGAATTGGGTGGCAAGTCTCCTGTTATCGTTGGCCGAAGCGCCGATATTGCCCTCGCCGCCAGAAATGTGATGACCGGGAAAACCATGAACGCAGGTCAAATCTGTCTGGCACCAGACTATGTGATGCTGCCTGAAGAAAGCAGAGAAGAGTTCGTTGCAGCAGCGCAGGCGACCATCGCTGATATGTATCCGCATATTAAAGATAACCCCGACTACACTTCTGTAGTCAATGATCGGCATTTCAGTCGATTAAATAACTATGTTAATGATGCTGAAGCTAAAGGCGCGCAAGTAGTCAAAATCAACCCAGCAGAAGAAGATTTCTCACAACAGCAAAACCATAAAATTCCGCCGACCCTGATTATCGACCCGACAGACGACATGCTAGTAATGCAGGAAGAGATTTTTGGGCCGATTCTACCGATCAAATCTTACCAGGAGGTTGATGAGACTATTGATTATGTCAATAGCCATGACCGCCCTCTAGGGCTCTACTATTTTGGTAAAGACCGCCGCGAGGAAACCGCAGTGCTGGAAAAAACAACCTCTGGTGGAGTCACCGTCAATGACGTCATCATGCATGTCGCCCAGGAAAACCTTCCCTTTGGAGGCGTTGGCCCCAGTGGTATGGGTGCCTATCATGGTATAGATGGATTCAAAACTTTCAGTCACACCAAATCAGTCTATCGTCAGTCAAGCGTTGTCTCAAAACTGGTCGCGAAAATGGGCCCCCCCTACAAAAAAGCAAGTTGAATTATGCAGTAGCTGGGGCTCTGGGATGCTGGCCATGCGGCAACCGGATTGTCCTGCAATTCATCTAAAGTAAAAAGCAGAAAATTAGGGCAGCAATGGTGGCTAAACCTGCGCAGCCAGCTAAAACAAAGACTGACGCAGGTTTAGATCATCTACTATTTTTGTTTTTCACCTGACCAGATGAAATCTTGATATTAACGGCCAGTAAATTCCGGTTTCCGTTTTTCAATGAAGGCCTGCACACCTTCCTTGAAATCTTCACTATGGAACATCCCACCTAGATGGGCCATTAAATGGTCGACCGCAGTATCATAAGATTCTTCCATGCCCATCCTCATCATGCGCTTCGTCGTCTGTACTGCCATCGGCGCATTGTCTGCAATCTCCTCTGCCCACTGCATTGCAGTTGGCATCAATTCCTCAGCGGGGACAATAGTGTTTACCAGACCTAGCGACAGGCACTCTTCGGCGCCAACGGTTCGGGCTCTGTAGTAGAGTTCTGCTGCTTTGGCCCAGCCTATTAATCTGGGTAATAACCAGGTACCGCCGCTCTCAGGCACGACATTCCGCTTAGCGGTAACAGCGGCCATTTTAGCGGTATCGGCGGCGATACGAATATCGCAAAGCAGGGCAACATCCATACCATAGCCTGCGGCTGCCCCATTTAAAGCACATATGATCGGTGTATCAATATTCCACATAACATTAATTGGCGCATCACGCAGATCAAACAATTGCCGTGGAGGACGATTGCCATCTGAGGCCTGCTCACCACCTATGTTACCTTCGCCAACACCAATTAAATCAAGCCCCGCACAGAATCCCTTGCCTGCTCCGGTCAGGATAATGCAGCGAATCTCTGGGTCTTTATTTGCTTCTGTCACTTTAGCTGACAATTCTCCCAGCATTTCCCTTGAAATTGCATTCAAACGCTTAGGTCGGTTTAACGTGAAGACAGCAATCCTGCCCCGCTGCTCTACCAATAATTCCTCTGTGGAAGACGGTGTTAACGCCATAATATCTACTCCTGTTATTTAAATATCGATCGATTAGCAGTCAAAGTATACAAAAATTCACTCGATAACCCGCTGGACACAGGCCAACCACTTACTTGCCTTTTCCGGCTTGACCGTGGGCTGTAAATATCCACCCAGTTGATTGATCATCAACATCAATCAAATGGCTAAGCTGTTGCCATCGAGCCGCACTCACCGGGCCAATGTTGCCACGGTTGGTAGCACCCGGCAAGCACAGCAGTCGTTGCTGTGTGCGTTGATTGCACTCCCAGCTAGCACTAAGCATTGCCTTGGACCGGGTTAACTTTACCGCCGCATAGCTTACAAATGCAGGCTTAACTATGGCGAACAAAGCAGCTGTGGTTAATTCGCGAAGCAACGTTGCTGCTGTTATAGCATCGTGCTCCATATTCACAGGGTGCTTTTGTTTTCGTAATTAGTTTTTAGTGCTTGTGTTTTAACTAAAGAAGAATGCTGCGGTATACCAGCATCCAGTTGCAGGTTAAAGGCTTGTTTAACCAACTCTAGCGTGCACCCCAAGCCTAGCCACTTTTTATCCGAACCAGAAGGCGAGACTCAGCGTTTACGTTAACGTTTTGTAGCCTGCAGAGAGCCTTTAGCCACCCCTGGCAATACGTGCCTGAATGCTTGCATCATCCAAGCCCATTGCTTCAACCAGGGTAATCACTTTCGGCAATTGCGCCAATCCCGGAAAATCCTCAAGCGCAGCCCTGATATGCCAGCGCAGCCAGAAATCGCGTTCCTGTTGTGCCTGGATTAGCCAATCCGCGGCTTCCTCCATGCGCCCCAAGGCGGCAAAACTAAGACCAATGGTGGTGGCCGAAAGCGATTTTTCCTTGGCTTGTTTCTGCAGCATTTCTGCAAGCAGCAAATCAGCTAAATCCAAATCGCCATTCAAAACATGGGCCTGAAGAAGATAATAAGGGAGAAATCCATTCTGCCAGCCGATGAAATCTATGGATTGCTCGGTGATTTTGCGGAGATTGACTCCATCGCCATTTCGATAATAAACATCCGCTAGCACTGATGAGATAAGAAAATCTGAGCCATCAAACGGGCCAACCTTGGCAATATGCGCCAACGCCTCATCAGGGTTTCCTGCCCTACTCTCCAACATAGCCAACGGTTGCAACAGCAGCACGGAATCTGGATCGCGGGCTAGCGCTGCCAAAAGTGGCTGCCTGGCTTCGAGATGTCTGGACTGTGGCCATAGATAGTCGTTATGGAAGGTATAAAGTGCTAAATCTGGGTCACTACCGTTTTCAAGCGCCTTCTTATAAAGCGGGAAAGCCTTATCAAGGTCGCGATACATGAATGCCTTTATCAATGTCGCCGGGACATTGTCTGGTTCCTTGAGCAGAGCCAATTTAGTGGACACAGAGGATGCCGCTCGATACTGAGCATAGGATGTATAGATGCTGGCATAGCCCAGCGTAAAACCAAGGTAACCGTGCGCCATGGCAAAGCCAGGATCAAGCTCAATTGCCTTTTGAAATAATTGTAGGGCTCGCAAGAAGTTTTCCTGAGTCGGAATATGGAAATAGTAGCGGCCCTCGAGGCTGAGACTATAGGCCTGGGCATTATCTGTACCGATATCAACGACCGGATCATCATCCAGCGAAAGTGGTCCTTTTAAGGCTTCAACTAGTGATCTAGCAATATCCTCCTCTATAGAAAAAATATCTTTAAATTCTCGGTCATAGATCTTCGACCATATCTGATAACCCGTTTCGACATCACTGAGTTGAACCGAAACTCGCAGTTTATTCCCCAGCAAACGAATACTTCCTTCTAGGGTTTGGGTAACACCTAACCGCTTGCCAATTTCCCCTATCTCGAGATTTTTATTTTGTACTGCGAATGAAGAAGTTCTAGAGGCAACTTTAAGCCCATCCAATTTCGCCAGTGAGATCAACACCGATTCAGCAATCCCATTACCAAGGTATTGATTGTCGGCACCTTCACTAAAATCCAAAAAAGGCAGTACCGCTAAAGAAGCTTCCGTCTCTACAACATTCGGGACCGCTTGCACACTCGGATTATCTGTTCCAGAAAAATAGTTCTGGATGCTCAGGCCAATCACAACCGCCAGACCCAGGGCAATCAAATAGTCAGAAAAAGCGGTCGGTACAGTCTCCGTGGAATCACCGGGTCGATTGTCATATTTGATCCCATCCGGAGTCACCTCAAACGCCCAGGCAATAATCAAGGCTATGGGAAAGCACAACACAACCAATACCGTAAACGTTTTAGCGATCCAGGCCGGCGCTTCGAACATCGGTAAAAAAATCGAAAGCATTTCGATGAAAACCCATGCGGCAGCAACATAGACGCCACCAATTCTGAGTACATGCCTGCGGCGCATTTCATGCCATAGATTCATCATTGCATTGCCCTTAGTTTCCAAGCTAGCCCTGCGCACACCAGTACGCACTACCAGCCACCACTCATGCTTGTCTTGTCTTTAGTTTACTTTTTGTATTAGTTTTTGGTGTTACCTGTAGGTGTTATTTTTTCCTGCTCTTTTCCCCGTTTACTTTGTTTTTGTCCCTTTACTATTTTTCTGCATTTTTATCTATTTTCGGGACCACTAAAATCCAATGGATTTTTTAGATTTGACTATTTTTTGATTAACGCGTGCAAATATGCTATTCGCAACACACGCAACCGTCAATGCCAAGCCTGTCAATTATTATTGTATCCACTAATTAAATTATGTAATCATCCCCCAACCGCTGAATCGAGAGAAATTCCGGAGAAAATTACATAATGAAAATTATAAACAAGCTGGTTTTGTGGCTTTTTGCGCTGAGCATTTTGCTGCTGGTTACCCTTGATTCGTTATTTCGACGCATCCGTATGTCCCATGAAAATGGCTTGATCTGCAAGGCAAAAATTCATATTTTGAATAATATTTCAATTCCTCCTAGTGAGTTTTTCGAGCCAGGTAAAGAATTTTCAGGCCGGCTTCGCCATGCTTCGGTGTCTTTCGATGACGATGCTAGGCTGGTGGTCCGCAGCGCTTCCTTAAAATTTTCAGACTCAGACCAGGATTCACCTTTAGATATTATGATGAATACCGGTACTGGTGGCCCATTTGCCCACGCCTGGCATTTCCTGAAATTTTTTATTGCCACCGTGCGTGGCAGAGAACAGCACCTTGAACCTTACCTTGATGAGAACCCAGATATAGCCAAAGGCATAACCGAATCTATCTGTTATCCGGACACCTTCGCCCTGCTTAATTATCATAGCAAGACAGCCCTAGGATATCGCGATACAACCGGAAAGAACTGGTATATCAAGTTCAAACTAGCCCCATGGGATCGGTTAGAAGACCGCGGCCGTCCCACAGAGGAAGAACTGGAACACTTTTGGCTGCAGGATACAAAACCTGGCGAGGCACGCTCACGTAATTTCCTCAAGGACGAGTTTCGTCGGCGGCTTGATATCGAGCCAGTCAGGTATCATCTCCAGGCACAGTTCCATGAAATTGTAGAAAATGAAGATCGGGAAATCCTAAACTGTGCTATCCCCTGGAACGAGGAAAGTCACCCTTGGTTGGATATCGCCGAGGTTGAAGTCAATGAGGTCATGCCTGTAGAAACAGGCAACCATACCTCATACGATCTCTGTAATCACCCACCCTGTATGTCTATCCCCACAGCTGAGTCTATATTCGACCCCGCCTCAATCAATTATCTTAGAGCTAAGGACAACCGAGCAAAAAGGGCGCGATTGCTCGGCTACAAACTATGGGGTCAGCGAGATCGCCTGGTTGATGATAGAAACCCGTTTTCGAGCTCCACTCCACCGATTGTATTACCTCAAAATGATAGTCCAGATGCAGCAGCTATGCGTGCCGACCAACTCATATCCCGGCAAATCGAATATCAATTCGCACCGTTCGACGGGACACCTCCGCATGTCAAAAATCTGCCTGAGGCTGAATCCTTCACCGGCCAAGAAACCTCTGAGATGATTAAGGATATGTTAATTGGTGTTCTGAACGCCCTACTTTCGTATCTAATCACTTTTTACCATAGGCTGTTTCGCAGCAGGAAGACTCTGGCCGCTTTTGATCGCTATTACCCATTATGGAAGACGCCGAAAGTCTCTAACAGATTCTCAACAGATCTGGAATTTGGCCGCCAACGGTTAAATGGCGTCAATCCAATCCTAATTAAAAAATGCACAGAATTACCTAAAAAATTTCCCGTTACCGACATTCTTGTTGATGGCCTACTGGAAGAAGGGGATACGCTGGCTAGCGCGGCAGCCGGCGCCAGGTTATACCTGCTGGATCATGAAAAGATAGGTGGTATTAAGGTAAAAAACGGTTACCTTGCTGTACCAATCAGCCTGTTCTACGTTAATGCTGAAGGTCAGATGCAGCCAATCGCAATTCAGCTCGAACAAACCCCCGGACCCGAAGTGCCTATCTTTACCCCTAAAGACCCGTTTTGGCTGTGGACCACGGTTAAGGCCTATGTGCAGTCAGCAGACGCCACTTATCATGAGGTCGCCTCTCATTTACTTCGTACCCATATGGTGATGGAGACATTTGTGGTAGCAATGCATCGACAGTTGCATAATCGACATCCGCTACATCAACTCCTGGCACCTCATTTTCACTCTACTCTGGCAATCAATCACTCCGCTCGCTTCGTCATGCTGGCGGAAAAGAAACTCATCGACCAAACTCTAGCCCTGGGCGCCAAGGGCAGTAAAGAATTACTGTGCAAAGAATATGCAAAATGGGACTTCTCTATCACAAACTTCGAGAAGGATCTGGCTGATCGAGGTGTCAATGACGAAACTAACCTTCCTTATTATTTCTACCGGGACGATGGCCTGTTATTGTGGCAGGCAATAGCCAAACATGTCAGCGCCGTTGTGGAATACTGGTATGCAGATGATGAAGCCATCTGCGCCGATACGGAATTGCAGGCCTGGCTGAAAGAATTGACTTCACCTGACATCGGTAGGGTACGTGGTTTACCCGAAGATGGGCAAATTTCAAATCGTGAGAATATCAAAAAAGTACTACGAGGGATAATCTTCACCTGCACGGCGGAACATGCCAGCGTCAATAACGGGCAATATGAAATGTTTGGCTACCCTCCCAATGTCCCAGGGTCAATGTATAAGCCCTGGCCTAAACACAAGCATGACCCGCTATCGGAAGAGGACTTCGTTTCCCGCCTTCCAAACCATCTCAAATGTATGGAACAACTCACTATGGTGCATCTGCTGAGCAAACCCGCTCGATGGATGTTGGGTTCATTTGAACTACCTTATTTCCACGGAAACCGAGAAATGTGGCGCCATACCAGCGAGTTTCGCCAGGAATTAGATCGCATCAGTAAGGTCATTAACAAACGAAATCGCAGCCTTGAATATCCCTACAACTATCTCAATCCAGAGCAGATCAGTGAGAGTATCATGACCTGAACGCCTTCGCTGACCAGGAAAATGGAACGCACAAACCTGACTGCTAACCACTCCACAGCTTAATTGACTAATACGCGTTTAATCCTGCTGATGGTTAATGATAGCGCCTATTGCCACTCAAAGGCGTCGGCGTAACCCGAACAGATATCATCCTTCGGTACAATAAGGGCCTCCTGTACTATTGCATCCACATCAGCAACACCCTCAAGGGGCTTCCACCAAGCCCATGTGCCACTGGCAACCAATATCAAGCCAATAAAGCCGATGCTCATACCAATATACGAAAATGACTTTTCTCTTGATGCCAGCGCAATGCCATTGAAGGTAATAGCGAGACTGAGAACGGTTACCGCAATAGCAAAAAAATGATGCGCATAATTGGCTTTGCCTGCATGCACCTCATCAGCGCTTATCTTAAGCCTTTTCGAATTCACCGTTTGCAAATGTTTACGACGGTTATCGCTGTCCAAGTCAACGAAATCGACGTTACCAGTTAATAGTTCCTGCTTCATACACAATAGAGAAAACGCAATTAAATGCTGGTCAAGCTGTTCCTGGTGCTCGATCAAATGTAATCGTTCTTCGACCATCGAATTCGCACTGATTCCCGCTAACAGGCCGCTAACTGAGGCCAGAAAGGCCAGCACCATCGTCAAAATTGCTGCAGTTTGAAACCAGCCCGGTTTTCCAGGATGCTCCACCACATTTTCATTTATTACCTCATGGACCGGATCAACCGCTTCACTCGCATCATGTCCCATAACCTTCTAACCCTTTAAATCTGTTTATATCTAGATATTGATCACTCTCAAATACTTCACCCTTACCCTGACTCAAACGGTTTACAATTAAACGGCATTAAATCAGCAGGTTTAGAATTTAATAGGATGATTTCAACCAACACCCTAACCTACTTAAGGACATCTCGTATTACAAAAATCAATTTCCAGATCAAGCGTAACGTCCTTACTAATAAAAGCCCTTGAAAATACCAGTGTTATACAATTATCAAGCTGTGATAAAAAGATTAGAATAATGAAAATCTTTCAAATCACCACACCTCGTGGTTTCAAGAAACAAAATATCCTACGCCAAGTCAGACCAAAGCTCTGTAGCCAAGCAAAAAAACCTGCCCTTTTAAGCCATTACTAATTATTTCTCTGGTTGCTCAGCAAGCAATTTTCCACAAAAATTATTAGTTCCGGCTTCCTGTCCAGAAGAATTGACAACTGTTATTGTGCGTTAGCACAATGATTCACGTTTCAGGCAAAACACTGCAATAAAATCAACTTTAGACGAGCACCTGAACGCAAGGATAAAGCTGATGTAAAAACACCCATAGCACAGCAACTGAAATTAATGTATCTTTAACATTTTTTTAAATTAGTCGAATATAACTCCGTTAATATCTCGGCAGCGAAGATGGATACGACCCTTCAATTCCACTCGATTGTACTTGAACCCTTTAAACCTATAACCAGCATGCGCTTTAAATGACGAAACATTTCCTTTACTCACTGATCTGGATACTCTCCTTAAGCATTTGCCAGATAAGCTTGGCCGCGCCATTGAGAGATCAACTTCCGTCTCAATTGGAAAAACGTTCTGAAGCGTCTATCGACATAAAGATTGACGGCTCTCTTGATGAGGCAGTCTGGGATAAGATTCCCTGGACTGATGGTCTTCGAATAACGGAGCCAGATACCCTGGAAGCTACATCACTACAAACCCAGGTGAAAATTTTTTATACAGAAGCCGGCCTTTATATCGGCAGCTGGAACGAACAGGCAGTTGAAACACTGGTAGAACGGTTAAGCAGCCGCGATTCCTGGCTTACCAGAGATAGATTTACCGTGACCCTGGATACATCGGGAGAAGGCCTCTATGGTTACTGGTTCGGAGTCAATCTTGGTGGTAGCTTATCTGACGGAACAGTACTGCCTGAGCGCCAATACAGTACCGAATGGGATGGCCCCTGGAGAGCTAACACAGTCAAGCTCGAAGACGGCTGGTCGGCAGAAATGTTCCTTCCATGGTCGATGATGTCAATGCCAGACTCCACCGGTGACGTCAGAAAACTGGGCATCTACCTGCAAAGGTCAGTAGCCCATAAAAATCAAAGCTGGAGTATCCCGGCTCTACCTCGCACTACCGGGTTATTCATGTCTCGGTTACATAACGTGGTTTTGAGGGATATCAACCCTAAAAAGCAAGTCACTTTCTATCCGTTTATTTCATCCAGTTTTGATAGTATAAAAAACCAGACTAAAGCAAAAGCCGGCTTTGATATTTTCTGGCGACCGACTACCAACTTTCAAGTGACGTCTTCTATTAACCCGGATTTCGGCAACGTCGAATCAGATGATATTGTCGTCAACCTGACCTCCTACGAGACTTTCTATCCCGAGAAAAGACCGTTCTTTCTGGAAGGCCAGGAAATTTTTGTCACTTCTCCCAGAGCATCTCGATATGGTGGCGGTCAACGCAAAACACCTATCACCTTACTCAATACCAGACGTATCGGCAGCCCAGCCAGGACACCCGATGAAGACGGTCTGGAGTTAAGTAAGTTGGAACAAAACCAACCCAGTGAACTGCTGGGCGCAGTTAAAGTCACTGGCCAATCTGGGGCACTTCGTTACGGGATACTGGCTGCATTCGAAAATGAAACGGACTTTAATGGGGTTGTCGATTCCGAGCCAGTCACCGTCAATCAAACTGGCCGAGACTTCAGCGCTGCCCGTCTGCTTTATGAACAAAGTAACGATAATGGCAGAAGGTCAGTTGGATTAATCGCGACTCAGGTTAGTCATACCGATGAAACCGCAAATACTTATGGCATCGACGCACACTACCTTTCCGGCACCGGAAAGCTTGCTGCTGATATTCAGGGACTAGCCAGTTATATAGAAGGACTGCAAGGCCAGGGAATTTTTGCCGACCTTGCCTATCGACCCTCGCAAGGCATCAAGCATGGGCTTACTTTGGACTTCTTTGACAGAGACCTGCAAATCAATCACTTTGGATATCTGCAACGCAACGATGCCAAGAGCTATCGTTACAGCCTGGAAAGGCAACGTTCACGCCTCGAGAACTTCATTTCAATTCGAGATAATATTTCCTTCCATCAGCAATGGAATCTCGATGGCCTGATGACTCGTTCAGCCTTATCGATGTCGAAGCAATTGGAATTGAAAAATTACGCTAAACTCGATATGGGCATGAATTTTTTCCCGGAAAGATATGAAGACCTTGATAGCAAGGGCAATGGCGCCTATCAGTTAATCGACCGCTGGCAGTTCGATGCCGACTGGGAAAGCAATAACGCTAAAAAAGTAGTTTTTGAAACCGGTGTTAAATATCGACAGGAGGATATCGGTGGACACAAAATGTCATACGACGCCGAAATTAAATTTCGTCCGAACGATCGATTCTCAGCTACGCTGAAAGTCGTTCTCGAAGAAAGTAATGGCTGGTTACTGCATCGCTCAGACCAAGAATTTACTCGTTATAACGCAACCACCTGGAGACCTAATATTGATATCTCCTACTTTCTATCTGCCCGACAACAGTTCAAGGTGGTAGCTCAGTGGATCGGGATCAAAGCCTTCGAAAGAGATCGCTGGCGCATCGAAAGCGATGGTGGGCACCTAATCTCTACCGCCACTCCAGCCAGCGAAAAAGGCTCGCGAGATTTTTCTATAAGTCGATTATCGTTTCAAGCCAGATATCGATGGGAACTGGCTCCTTTATCTGATTTATTTGTGGTTTATACGAGAGGATCAAATGTCGGCAGCGACATCAACAAAAATTTCATGGAGCAATTACAGGATTCCTGGGATGAAGCCCTGGTTGACTCACTTATCATTAAGCTGCGCTACCGTATCGGCAACTAATCGTTCAACTGCGCCAGGATGCCCTGCTCTGAAAACACAGCCTCGGCAAAACGATTCCCCATACGAATGTAACCAGCCGGATTAGGATGTAGTGCGTCGGGCAAATCTTCTGTATCAACTTGCGAGAACAAGGTTAAGCCATCCAGATAGAGCAGGTTTTCATCTCCTCTTAATTCCACAAAATCAGATATCAACTGCCGAACTCTCTCCAGTGTCAAGCAACCCTGCCTTAAATGCTCATTACCACTAAAGGTTTCGAACACCCCTGATTCGTTAGCTAAGGTCGGCCCTGGATGCTTTTCGGCACTGGGGCAGAATATAGGTGAAACCAGCAATATTGGCGTGTCCTTTTTGACTTCTCGAATGGTATCGATAAAACCGTGCAACATCGGCACAAAGACTCTCTCACGCATTGAGTCCATATTGATGATGTTGATACCTACTTTTATGGAGATAAATTCCGCATCGCTATCCCGTAACGTACGAGCTACAAAAGGATCGAGATGGCACTGGCCACCAAAGCCAAGATTATACAGCGCCATGCCACCCTCCCTGGCAGCTACAGCAGGCCAGATATCTGCGGGAGAAATCGCCTCCATGCAGTGACTGATGGAACTGCCATGGTGATACCAGCGCAGGCCTTTTTGTTCGCCTGCCTGCAACACTGTCGCATCTATGGCCTTCAGGTTTACCAGTTCAACATAAGCATTGTGGGGTAGCCAGAGCATCAAATGCTTACGCCCCGGTGGTAGGTTATCAAATTTGATACTTTCAACCTGGCCTCGCTCAACGCGAAAAGAACTGGGATCATCCGGGTCGACAATCAGTCTATTACCGCCCTGCATCTGAACCTGTCGCCGGTCACCGGTCATCGATTCCAGTTCAAAAACGGCAACTCCAGCATCGTCTTGTCGTTCCACGCGAGTCACCAGAGCTTGCAGACTTATTTCTCGCGCATCTGTTTCAAACACCAACCGAACACCACTGGGCATTCTTACCATCACCGACAGCATTTGAGGTAACTGAGGTTTGGTCCAGTCCGGCAAACGTCTGGGTCCCACCCCTTTAGAACGAAAATCAAAACCCATGGCGCCCGTGATTTTAACTGCACCCGCCGCCATTTCTTCTCCACTCACTTGCATGCCTTACTCTCCAAAATTCCGGATTCACCTTAATGCTATAAAGGACTCCTGTGACAACAAACCTCCAGCTAGTCTACTTGGGTTTAGCCCTGCCTAGCTAGCGACTAAGTTCTTTGTAGCAACCAACTCGTTGCTATTTTTACCAAACCACTAACGAAAGTTACCAGGCATTATCTTCACTATAATATGTTTCTCATCAATTATTCAGAGCACTGCAGAGGCCCTATGAGCCATGGCACGCCAGCTGTTGTCACTGCTTGATCAGAAGATGGCTGCGCGCGAAATTCAGCAGATGGTTTATCTGATAATGAACCTAAGGCCTTCCTGCTTCCTGTTCTAATCTTCGCTTAACGACAGGCTAGAAACATCCACGCCGATACTGGTCCCTGTCTGGACCGAACGCTGAGCCGCCAATCCCATTAGAACAGCAATCAATCCATCGGTAACCGTCACCTCAATAGGCGCACCTTCACACAGTGTTTTCTGAAAAGCGGCATGTTCATGGTAAGTAGCGCCATGGTGTGATCCTGCATTTTCTAACGTCAAATCCACGGCAATATTTTTTTTGTCCACACCAATGGGATTCCTGGGAGAAACAATCAATTCAGGTTCTACCTGTAAATCCCCCCAAAGCAACTTCGGACCTGGTAACTTACACTCTATTTTCGCCCTCGATCCGACCGCACAAATTTCCTGCTCATACTGAGAACCTTCTGCAAACATACAAAGATCGAGCATAGCTCGTTGGCCTTCCGCGAATTCAACGATGACAAATCCATTATCGAGAATATCGGGTTTACCATCTGCATATTCTTCTTGTAGATGATTATGGTCCTGCCCAGCAGAAGCGTATACCCTGATAGGCTCAGACCGCAGAAATAGCCGCATCAAATCAAAAAAATGACAACACTTTTCTACAAATGTACCACCGGTATTCTGATTGAAGCGATTCCAATGCCCTATTTTGTGCAAAAAGGGGAATCGATGTTCACGAATAGACAACATGTGAATCGTTCCCATGGTATCTGCACGGAGTTCACCGATAAACTCTTGGATTGCAGGCATATAACGATACTCCATGCCAACCCAAACGAGAGGATTATTTAGATTACAATAGTCGTTCAAGCGGTGTAAATCGTCCATATTGGTAACCAGGGGCTTTTCAACCATGACGGGAATAGGACACGAAGCCAATACTTCGAGTAACTGCCGGCAATGTAAATAGTTGGGCGTACTAATCACCAATGCATCAAGTTTCGAATTCAGCAGATCAGGCAAATCATCTGCCAGAAGCGCCCCAGGCGCTAATAAATGGGCTTTATTACGCATTTTCTGATCGGGCTCACAAATAGCGGCGACCGAGGCGCCACCAAGCAAGTTCAGGTTTCGAATGTGTTCCTGCCCCATCATTCCACAACCGAGAATTCCATACCGGGTTATTTCGCTCATCTATCACCTCTTGTTCAACTTACGCCAGAGATATCTGTCCCATAGCTTAGTGTTAAGCAAGCTTCTGCAACGACGACCTTGTAATATACCACGATGAAAGACCTGATCTGGATATTTGGCTACGGCTCAATTATATGGAAAACTGATTTCCCCTTCATTAGCGAATCTACCGGCTATCTTAACGGCTGGATTAGGCGCTTCTGGCAGGCCTCGCCTGACCATCGTGGCACACCAGAGGCCCCGGGTCGCGTTGCCACCCTCTTGCCAAGCCGAACAGGCGGTTGCTGGGGTAAACTTTTCCTGTTGGAAGCAGATGTACAGAACCAGGTACTGGTGAATCTCGACTATAGGGAAAAAGGCGGTTACCAAAGGATGCTAGTGGATGTTGCAACGCCTTCCGGGGAAAGTGTAAAAGCAGTTACTTACTGGGGCTCCCAGCAAAATGAGCATTTTCTGGGTCCAAAGCCTACCCTTGAAATGGCCAGACAAATTAACGATGCCAGTGGACCCAGCGGTAGTAACCGCGACTACCTGTTTCAGTTGGAAGCGGCTCTGCAACAATTAGAACATCCAGACCGTCACGTTACCCTACTGGCTAACAAAACCAGAGGCTTGATGCGCCGGTAATTCTGGCCTATCCGGGCAGACAACTTCTGCTATTATCGAGTTTGAATAACAAGGAGAACACCATGAATCTGATAAACGATATCGTTGCCCTTTCTGACGAGATGCAACAATGGCGGCGACATATTCATGCCCATCCTGAACTCGCCTTTAAGGAATTTGATACCGCCGATTTTGTCGCCCAAAAACTTCAGGAATTCGGTCTCGAGATTCACCAGGGATTAGCTGGCACAGGTGTTATCGGTACAGTAACAAGAGGTAGAAGTAATCGAGCAATTGGCCTTCGAGCCGATTTGGATGCCCTGCCAATTAAGGAAGCAAATCAATTCAGCCATCGATCAAAAAACCCTGGCATCATGCATGCCTGCGGCCATGATGGGCATACCTGCATGCTGCTGGGAGCCGCCAAGCATCTTGCTCAGGCAGATGACTTTGAAGGCACCGTCCATTTTATATTTCAACCGGCAGAAGAAAATGAGGGCGGTGCACGCACCATGATTGAAGACGGCCTGTTCGAGCGCTTTCCAGTAGAAGCAGTCTATGGCATGCACAATATCCCGGGGATGCCGGTCGGCTCTTTTGGTATCAAGCCAGGGCCCATGATGGCCGCATTCGATATATTTGACATTAAGATAACGGGAACTGGCGGGCATGCTGCCATGCCCCATCTAACGGTCGACCCAATTCTGGTTGGGACAAAAATTGTTGAAGCATTTCAAACCATTGTATCCAGAACTATAAACCCTCAGGAACCGACTGTATTAAGCGTCACCCAATTTCATGCTGGCGATGCTTACAATGTCATTCCCAATGAAATCACTATCTCAGGCTGCACTCGCTGCTTTTCGGAAAGTGTGCAAACGCAACTCGAAACAACGATGCAGAAAGTCGCCGTAGATATAGCCAAAGCCCATGGCGCTAGCGTCGACTTTCGTTATGAACGCCGATATCCTCCGACCATTAACTCTGAGCAGGAAGCTGAAACCGCCCGTCAAGCGGCCACCCAGATAGTGGGTCATAGTCAAGTTTTTAATCCCAAGCCATCCATGGGGTCCGAGGATTTCGCTTATATGCTACAAGAGAAACCAGGAAGCTATATCTGGATAGGAAATGGCGATGGCGAGGGCTCATGCATGGTTCATAATCCTGGCTATGACTTTAATGATGAAATTCTGCCCATTGGTGCAAGCTACTGGGTCACTCTCGTCAACAATATTCTACCCAGGCTTGACGGTTAAAATGGCGTATATTGAACATCCCCTGGGCAGGACCCATTTCACCAAAAAGGGACCTGATAAGGGCAGCCCCGCCATCATCTGGCTCCATGGTGGGCCCGGTGGGATGCACAAACCCACGGGTGAACAGTTCCGCCTAGCAAAGGACAGGACAGTCTATAGTTATACCCAACTTGGATCAGGCCGAAGCAGCGAAATACCTCGCAGACAATGGAAGGTCGCTACCTTTGTAAAAGAACTTGATTATCTAATTCATGCGTGGGGATTATCAGACTTCCATCTAATGGGTGGATCCTGGGGTACCAGCCTTGCCATCGAGTATTATCTCCGCTACAAAGGCCGCGGAATAAAATCACTGGTGTTGCAATCACCGCTGATATCCTCATTAGACTGGCAAGAAGATGCCGAACGACTCAAAAAAAACTTGCCCGATAAAGTCCAGAAAGTCATCTACCACTGCGAAGCCGTTAAAGCCACCGATGCCCAAGTATACAAGGATGCCGTTGACTTATATTACAGCCGACACGTCCTAAGAAATGCCAAAAAACGGTTAGCCGCTAGCAAACGGAAAAACCCTAATGGAAAGAAAATCTATAAAACCATGTGGGGTGCTAGCGAATTCTCAGCCACAGGCACCTTAAAGGCCTATGACCGTTCAGAGCATTTAGCTGAAATCCTGGTACCCACCTTAATTGTCTGCGGTGAGCATGATGAAGCAACGCCATCCACAGGACTGAAATATGCAAAGCAACTTCCCTTAGGTCAGTTCGCAGAGGTAAAAGGTGCCAGTCACTCTATCTGGGAAGAAAAACCGGCCAGGCTGGCCAATATCATCCAGCGCTTTATTGACAAAACCGAGTCCTGAAGCCCTGCCACTAGCGACTTTATTCTCCCCGCATTTAGTACTGCCCGTAAACACAAGCAATCAGCCATGATATGGCTAAGCCAACCCATGACCGCTCTCGCTGCTCCATCGGCAGTGATTCGACAAATCCTTTCAACTACAAACTCGACATAATCGCAGTTTGCCTCGTATAGTGCTCTAAAGAGAGAGGAATAAAGCAATATGCGTCTTAAAAAAGCAAGAATTCAACCTATTCAAGAAGAAAACTGGACCGAACAACAAAAGCAGCTGCTGGCTCCGCAGGTTCTCAGGGGCAAAGTACAGAATATCTTTCTGACTTTAGCTAACCATGAAAAACTGGCCAAACGCTGGATGGTATTTGCAAACCATATACTGCATAAGTCCAGTCTGGCACCCAGACATCGAGAAATTTTAATTCTCAGGATAGGCTGGTTGTGCCAGTCCGGCTATGAATGGGGTCAACATGTTCTCATAGGTAAAGCCTGCGGATTGAGTGAATCCGACATCTCTGCTATCAAAGAGGGTCATCAAGCCAGTGCCTGGGACGAAACTGAGGCGCTACTGATTAAGGCAACCGATGAGCTTCATCATGATGCATTCGTTTCAGAAACCACCTGGGCCGGGTTGGCAAAAACATACTCGCAGGAACAGCTAATGGACCTCGTGTTCACTGTGGGTCAATATAACCTGGTGTCGATGGCGCTTAATAGTTTTGGCGTGCAAGCAGAAGATGATCTACCTGGGTTTTAACCTTTCCGAACAGGCAGGAATTAACTACATCTTGAGTAGACCTTATTGGTAAAGATCCAGGTCATCCAGATTTACTGTTTTATCAATCTGTGCCCAAGCCAGTTTAGCCATATTAAAAGCGCCTGAACCGGCTGCTTCCGCATGCTGGCTTGCTGCAGTGCCATCTTGAACCCGCTTCGCGATGCCCTGCAAAATAGCAGCCATTTTGAACATATTAAAAGCAAGATAATAGTCCCAATGATCAATCCCAGAACGTCCTGTGCGCTCGCAATAGGTGTCAACAAAGTCCTGCTCATACGGGATCCCCAGGGCTTTAAGG
>JABIZD010000215.1 GCA_018666555.1 Gammaproteobacteria bacterium | reverse complement strand
TTTTAAACCGTTCTGAGTGACACCCGTATTAACAATGGAATAATTTTCTCCCGGCGAAGATGATGCCACGTTCCAGCCATAACCTGCTGCCCTGTCCTCGTGAATCACCAGCGCTGCAACAGCACCACGCCGCGCGGCTTCTTCAAACTTGTAGGTCCAGCGACCATAGTAGGTCATCCGCCTGTTACCGAAACGATTCATCACAGCCTCACCGGGCTGAGCCGCAAAATCCGGATCATTAACCAGGAAAATAGCTACTTTGCCACTCAGATCAATATCACCATAATCGTCCCAGTTCCTTTCAGGTGCACTGGCACCAAAACCAACAAAAACTAATGCAGCATCCTGGATACGAACATGTGGAGTCGCCTGGATTGTACTGACTTCCAGGTCCATGGCTTGCTGCAACTGCCACTGCGTTTTCCCCGAATTAATCACAACATTAAAGGGTGATTGTAATTGGGTATGGATTAACGGCACTGCCTGCGTCCAACTGCCTTGCTTACCGCCTGGCGATAACCCCAGTGAAGTAAAATAGTCAGTCAGGTAGGCTAACGTCTTTACCTCGCCGACGGTTCCCGGTGCCCTGCCTTGAAACTCTTCAGAAGCCAATTGCCGCACGATTTCAGATAGCCGGTCTTTTTCAATTCGCGTCGCTGGGTTACTCCAAACCAACACAACTATTAATACTAAAAAAGCAGCTGACCAGAGGGTTTTTGGCTTCATAATTTACACTCAAAAGCAGATAAGTCTCATGCCAACAGTACAATAAACGCTACCAAACAGAAACGGGTTAGATCTTAGCTATCAATGAGGCCCACCTTCATTATAAAAATACAGCCACGGTTTACGCTGGTTGACTGAGTAAAGGGTCTCGACAACAACCTCCAAGAGCAGCAGAATCAGTGTAAGATGCAGCAGAATTTCAATCCCAGAATTAAAGTCACGCCTTCAACAGGCAAATTCAGAATAAGGATAACTATGAACAAGCAATCCGTTAATTATGACGATGTAAAACAATACCGCCTCGACCCGGAGCGGGAGCAGGAACTGCTCAATAGTGCTGGTGAGTGCGTTTTCATCTGGGCAAACAAGGAAGGGCACCCCATTGGTGTTATCACTGCATATGTGCCGATAAATGGAAAAATTTGGATGACAGCGACACGGGAACGAGTCCGTATCAAGGCAATTGCCAGAGATGGCCGCTCATCCTGCGTCATGAGCAGTAAAGGCACTGCCATGGGCGGCGGTAAGACGGTGACTTATAAAGGCCACACCGTTATTCACGATGATGAAAAAACCAAACAATGGTTCTATAACCTGCTCGCATCCGGGATGGCCGCGTCCGAAGACGATGGTAATGCATTTACCCGAAACCTTGATCCAGCACTGTTCGTCAGGTTCCTCGACACCCCGGAGCGGATTGTGCTGGAATTCACCCCGGAGATGTCGATACCCTTTGATGGCGACAAAATGGCTGCAGGTACCGCGGCAGCCTATGCCGAGTTTGCCGCGGAAGACCAGGCAGACAGCTAAACTTCAGCTGACCGGCGATATCACGTTGCAGATCAAAATAACCATTGGGAAGCATTAGCCGCTGGTCTTTTACAGGGTAAAGCCTGCAGTTGGACTTTGCCTGGGCCAGGGTCCAAACTCACTATCTGCAATTGCCTCGGCGATCAGATTTAGTTTATTCTGCAGCAAGCGATGCCGCCAAAAACTGACGAGGCTCAAAATGACCTTTAGCTATTCGGACGCTCCCTATCCTGTTCGGGAAGACATCAAGCAAGCCCACAAAAAATTCTGGGGCAATCTAGCCCAACCCGGATCCTGGTGGACTGGGGCACAGCGGATTGCTATTGCTGCGGAGGTGCGCAATGCCGTCGATTGCGAATATTGCCAGGAGCGAAAATCTGCCTTGTCGCCCTTTACTGTCTCTGGCAAGCACAGACAGGATGGCATTTTAGATGAGACTGCTGTCAACACGGTTCATCAGATCGTTACCGACCAGGGAAGAATTACTCAAGCGTTTGTGGATGACGCAGCCCAGCAGGGCCTGACCAAAGAACACTATGTAGAGCTAACCGGCATCGTAGTTGCCGTATTCAGCATCGATGAATTCAACCGCGCCCTTGGTGTAGCACCGGAAGCATTGCCCCAGGCAGTTGCAGGGGACCCAAGTCATTATCGACCTGAGCATGTATCCAGCGACACGGGTTTTGTACCCATGATTCCTGTTGATGGCGCCGTTGGCAATGAGCGTGATCTGTGGCCGACCGGCCGATCAGCCAATGTAGTGCGTGCGCTAACCCTGGTGCCCAATGCCCTGCGTGACTGGTTTTCCCTGGCCTCTGCCCAGTATCTGTCTCTTGCAGGTATGAGCAACCTTATCCGCGATGACAACCGCAGCATCAACCGCATGCAGATGGAATTGATCGCAGGGCGAGTATCCGCCATCAACCAGTGCTTTTACTGAACCAATGCACATGCCAGTATGCTCCGTGCGAGCGCATCAGTAACCGAGACAAGCATTGATATACAAGGCATCAATGGCGATATCACAGCCGCTGCCAAAGGAATCGAGTTTGGCCCTGAACTAATGAGATTTGCAGAAAGCCTGGCCCGCCGCAATGAACAGGCGCTGGCAGATGCCAGAGGGGAACTACTTCATATAGCAGGCCCTGCTGTACTGGTTGATGCCGCGGGTGTTGCGGCCAATTTCCAGCGAATGGTCAGAATCGCAGATGCCACGGGTATTCCTGTGGATAATCTAGCCAATGACGTAAGCCAGAAAATCAGAAAAGAGCTCGATCTGGACTCATTTTCCAGCGCCAAAAACTCGCTCGAAACTGCTAGCAGTTAAACCTGAAAAAGACTAATTTGATAGCTGGATAAAAAGCTCCGCCTTGCCAGTCCTCAGACTTACTTTCAAACCGGACAAATAACCCTGGCAAATCACGCACCATCAGGCCTTGATCCAAGCCTATGATATCTAATCTTTCACAAACGGGTATTTCTTAAGCAAAAGAGATCAGCTAACCTACAGGCTTCCTGTCCACACTAAAAATGATATGTTCTCACTCCCCCAGAAAGCCGCGGATATCAGGTCCGAAGTCGAAAATTTCTTCAATGAATCAATCCTGCCTAATAACCAGCTTTGGCACGAACAAAATCAGCAAGGCCAGGCCATCCCTGACATCGAAAAAACCATCAGGCAAAAGGCAAAGTCCTTAGGCCTATGGAATATGGCCTTACCGCATCTATCCGAAAATGAACCCGGAATGCAACTGACCAATCTTGAATTCACTGGCGTTGCCGAGGTGCTCGGGCGGCTTGAATGGGCCTCCAGAATCTTTAACTGCCATGCGCCCGACGTACCCAATATGGAGTTACTGCAGCTTTTTGGCTCTGATGCACAAAAAGAGCAGTGGTTACAGCCACTTCTTGAAGCGCAATTTGGCTCTTCGTTTGCCATGACAGAGCCTCAAGTGGCGTCCTCAGACCCAGTCAACCTTGAAACCCGTATGGTCCGGGATGGTGACCAATGGGTCATCGACGGCACAAAATGGTTTGCTTCGAATGCATCAAACGAGAATTGTCGACTCATCATCGTCGTCGGTGTGACCGATCCAGAGGCTGCAAAATCCAGGCGTCAATCTATGATCCTGGTACCTACCGACACACCGGGCATAAAAGTAAAACGCAATCTACCTGTGTTCAATCACAGCTCTGCCAGCGGCCTGCACCCGGAGCTCGAATTCACCGAAGTACGAGTGCCTTTAACTAATCTGCTTGGCGAACAGGGAGCCGGTTTTGCCATGGGACAGGCTCGTCTCGGCCCAGCCCGGCTTCACCACTGTATGCGTGCCATTGGCGAGTGTGAAGTGCTGATAAGCCTGATGGTGAAACGTTCTAAAGAGCGTGCCACCTTCGGAAAACGTATCGATGAATATAGCTCAACCCAGGCCGCCATCAGTCTGTCTCGAATAGAACTCGACCAGTGCAGATTGCTGGTTCAGCAGACTGCCTACCTACTGGACACTGTTGGCAATAAAACTGCACGCAAGCAGATTTCCATGATTAAAGTGGCTGTTGCCAAGACCTACCAGACTATTGCCGATAGAACCATCCAACTCTATGGCGCCCGTGGCGTTACCAATGACACGCCCGCAGCCTGGGCATTTAGTCGAGCCAGGGCTTTTCGCATCTACGACGGACCAGACGAAGTCCACTTACAGACCATCGCCAGACTGGAACAGCAGGAACAAGATGAGACCTTGCTCGAACACTATCTGCTCAACCAATGAATTTTAAA
>JABIZD010000142.1 GCA_018666555.1 Gammaproteobacteria bacterium | reverse complement strand
GGTTGTGATATTAACTATCCAGCCACCAACAGCGCCCTCGCCAGAGAAATAAGGGAAACGGGTTTGGTACTCTCCGAGTACCCACCAGGGACACCGCCTTTACCAGGGAATTTTCCGAAGCGGAACAGGATCATCACCGGTTTAGCCCAGGGAACATTGATTGTCGAAGCAAGGTTGAAGAGTGGATCGCTGATATCGGCGCAGGCTGCGCTGGATCAAAATAGAGAGGTGTTTGCTATTCCTGGGCCCATTCAGTATGGCCAGTATGGTGGCTGTCATGAATTGATTCGCTCAGGGGCCGTATTGACTGAAACCATAGCCGATGTTTTGGCGGAGATAACCTTGTTTGGCGAGGTCGAAGCGCTTGCAAGTCCAAGTGCAGGAGCCAGTGCTGAGTCAGTTTTATTGGCTCTGATTGATGATCAACCCGTGCCCTACTCTTCGTTGTTGAAGGCAACCGGGTTTAGTATGCGAGACCTGTCAGGTCAATTAAGCCAATTAGAACTTGCCGGTCGAATCGTCAATTCTGTTGAGGGTTATCATCGAGCCTGAATTGAGCCTGGTTAAGGCTCAATTTTGCTGAAAATAAAACTATTTTTGGATATCTCATTGAATGGTCTCTTCTCCTTAGGTAACGTCTCAGTTTTGAATTGAGGAATAGGTTATGGCAGATGTCTTTGTAGCTATTATGATGGGATCAGAATCTGATCTCCCCGTTATGCGCGCCAGCATGGATGTATTGGAACAGTTTTCTATTCGATATGAGGTGCGTATTACTTCAGCACACCGTACGCCGAAGGATACTCAGGATTTTGTCCGTGATGCAGAGTTAAGAGGCTGCAAGGTGTTTGTTGCTGCGGCAGGGATGGCGGCACACCTGGCCGGTGCGGTTGCTGCACAGACAGTTAAACCCGTCATCGGCGTACCCATTGATGCCGGTTCATTACAAGGCATAGACGCGCTGTTGTCGACTGTGCAGATGCCAGGTGGAATTCCAGTGGCTTGCGTTGCCATTGGTAAGGCCGGAGCTAAGAATGCGGCTTATCTGGCTGTCCAGATAATGGCGGTTGAAGATGAAGCCTTAGCGGCCAAGTTGTCCGCAGAGCGTGCCGACAATGCAACCAAAATTCGAGCAAGCAACCAGGCCGTCAATCAGAATCTCGAATCACAGTGATACAAAGCCAGTCAGATCAACACCTGGATGGCCCTTGTAAATTATTGAATGATGGCGTTATTGCCTATCCAACTGAAGGGGTATGGGGGTTAGGCTGCTTACCCACATCAGAAATTGCGGTACTACGTATCCTTACCTTGAAACAGAGAGCGCAAGAACAGGGTTTGATTTTGATTGCTGGAGAGATCGCCCATTTTGATGATTATTTAGACGGATTATCGAATCATAAAATGGCTGAACTAAGACAAGCCTGGCCTGCTCCAGTGACTTTTTTAGTGCCGGATAATGGCTTTTGTCCGGATTGGATTAAGGGTGCACATAGTACTGTTGCCTTGAGAGTCAGTGCTCATCCGGTAGTTCAGTCGTTGAGTAATCTGGTCAATGGACCCATCGTTTCAACTTCTGCTAATCGAAGCGGTTGTGCTCCAGCTAAAAGTGCTGCCGAGATCAGAGAAGTCTTTGGAGAAGACATTGATTTCATCGTTCCAGGTGAATTGGGCGGAGCTGAAGGAGCAAGTGAAATCAGAGATTTAATGAGTGGTCAGGTCATACGCCAAGGCGCAGTGCAATGACCCTGCTGGCGGTGTTTGGTAATCCGATTGACCACAGTCGTTCACCGGCTATCCATGAAGCATTTGCTGAACAGTTTGGTATTGACCTGCGTTATGAAAAGATTTTGGTGCAACCGGGTTTGTTTAATGAAGCTGTGCAGGATTTTTGTGATCGAGGTGGGACCGGGTTTAATATCACTGTACCGTGCAAGCTCGATGCATTTAATTTAGTCGACCTTCATGATCGAACGGCCCAGACTACGGGTGTTGTTAATACGGTGAGTTTAACCGAAACAGGTGAATTGACTGGTTACAATACGGATGGGCCTGGCTTAGTCAGGGATCTAAAGACGCACCTGAATTGGCGGCTTGAAGACCGCAAGATACTCGTCCTCGGAGCGGGTGGGGCCGTTCAGGGCATTATGGCGTCGCTGCTGAGCGAGGCACCTTCTGAATTAGCTATCTGGAACAGGTCAGCACACAAAGCTATCGATATAGCGGGGTTATTTTCTGACTCGCGAGTGACAGCAAAGGTCGACTCAGAATTTACAAGCTCATACGACCTGGTGATAAATGGCACATCTGCTGGACTCAGTGGTTCTGTTCCGTTGGTTCCGAGACGTGTTCTGGGTCCGGAAACGCACTGTTATGACATGGTGTATGGGTCAGACAAGACTCACTTTTTAAAGTGGTGTTGCCTGGATCAGGCCAGGCCCTGCGCTGATGGTTTGGGTATGTTGATTGAACAGGCTGCTCTGGCTTTTTCTATCTGGTTTGGTCGAGAGCCAGACACCCATCAAGTATTTACGCAACTGAGTCATGGGTCTGATTGAGCCAGATTATCTTTAAGGAAACAACTAATGGACAACCCTCTTTTAACGACTCAAGAGCTGCCGGCATTCAGTGCAGTTCGGCCGGAACATGTAACGCCAGCCATTGAACAGCTTATCGCCGAAAACCAGGCGGCTATCAAGGCCCTGAAAAAATCTAAATCGCGAGATTTTGCTGACATGGTGAAGCAGCTCGACGAGCTTGAAGATCGACTAAATAAGGCCTGGTCGCCAGTTAGTCATATGAATTCGGTTGTAAACAATGACGCACTAAGGAAGGTATATAATCATTGTCTGTCCTTGCTCAATGAATATTCGACAAGGCTCGGGCAGGATCAGGGCTTGTTTGCTATCTACCAGGAGCTCGAGGAGAGTGAAGATTTTGAAAGGGTGAATCTGGCGCAGCGTCAAGCAATCAGAAATGCCCTCCGTGATTTTCGACTCTCTGGGGTAGATTTGACTGGTGAAGCAAAACAACAGTGTGCAGAGATCAAAAAGAAATTATCTGAAATCACCAGTCGTTTCTCCGAACACGTTATGGATGCCACCGATGCCTGGTATAAATTGATTGATGATGTAGATGATCTCCGAGGCATGCCTGAAAACGCGATTGCGCTGACCCGGCAGAACGCAGAGCAGCGAAAAATGCAGGGTTATTTACTGACCCTGGATTTACCCTGCTATTTGCCCTTAATGACCTACTGTGAAAATCGTGACCTGCGTAAGGAAATGTATATAGCTCGCACCACTAGAGCATCCGACCAGGGTCCAGGGTCGGCTGAATTTGATAATAGCCCGTTGATGCAAGATATATTAATCCAGCGTAAGGCATTAGCGGGTATTCTCGGGTTTGAGAATTTTGCGGAGCTCAGTTTGGCCACCAAAATGGCTGAAACACCGCAACAGGTGTTGGAGTTTTTGATGGAGCTGGCGGAGAAATCTAAACGGGTTGCTGACCAGGAGTTTGCAGAGGTAGAAAAATTCGCTGCGCAACATTTGGATCTGCATGAGCTGCAGCCATGGGATGTAGGCTTCTGTTCAGAAAAATTGAAAATAGCAAAATTTGACCTGTCAGAGGAGCAATTGAGGCCTTACTTCCCCGTACCGGTGGTCATCAGCGGCCTGTTCGAAGTGGTTCGCAAACTGTTTGATATTGAGGTCAGAGAATCCAATGACATAGAAACATGGCATGCTGATGTAACTACTTTTGATATATTTCGTGATGATTCACTCATCGCCCGTTTCTACCTGGATCTGTATGCACGACCTAAGAAAAGCGGTGGCGCATGGATGGACGAATGTAGAACTCGGCGAGCCCGCTTGGATGGCAACTTGCAGCTACCGGTGGCCTACTTAACGTGTAATTTCCCAAGCCCCCTGGGAGATACAGCTTCGTTGCTGAGTCATTCAGATGTGGTAACCCTGTTTCATGAATTTGGGCATGGACTGCACCATATGCTCACCCAGATCGATTGCGCGCCGGTATCTGGAATTAAGGGGGTTGCCTGGGATGCCGTTGAATTACCTAGCCAGTTCCTGGAAAACTGGTGCTGGGAAAGAGAATCATTACCGCTTATTTCAGCTCACTATCAGACAGGAGAGCCTTTACCAGACGACCTGCTAGATAAAATGTTGGCTGCGAAGAATTTCCAGTCTGGGTTGCAGATGATTCGCCAGGTTGAATTTGCCCTGTTTGACCTGCGTTTGCATATAGAATTTGACGAGCATAAAGATAGCCAGATCCAGACTATTCTGGACCAGGTTCGAAGTGAGGTATCGGTTGTTCCTGTTAGGCCCGATAATCGATTCCAGCATGCCTTCACTCATATTTTTGGTAGCGATGATGGCTATGAAGCCGGTTATTACAGCTACAAGTGGGCAGAGGTATTATCAGCCGATGCTTTTTCCAAGTTTCAAGAAGAAGGTATATTCAACCGGCAGACGGGAGAATTATTTTTGTCGACTGTTCTCGAACAGGGCGGGTCAAAAGATCCAATGGACTTGTTTACTGCTTTTCGTGGCAGAAAACCGACCGTTGATGCGCTGTTGAGGCAGGAAGGAATCGCAGATTTGAATGGGTAGATTAGTACCCAGAGGCGGTCCAAAAGCGTAAAGGGATAGCAGCATTTGTATCATTAAGCTAAAAATAACGGTTTGATATTGCGATTTATGTGCCGATCTGTGTTGCGACCCATGAATTTACCCGCCAGGTTAGTTACAATCCGTTGCGAAATTCAGAACCGATCATCGGTGTCCAAAGTCATGCAGAATAATATCAAGCCAAACTGGCAAGATTTTTATGAAATGTGTAAACCGCGAGTCGTCTTGCTGATGCTGTTGTGCACGTTGGCAGGAATGTTTCTTGCGACTGATGACATGGTGCCACTGGCGACAATCTCATTTTGTCTGCTGGGTGTCGCTTTGGTATCAGGTTCAGCAGCGGCGTTAAATCACCTCGTTGATGCCAGCGTCGATGCAAAAATGGCACGAACTCATAATCGTCCGGTCGCGCAAGGCAGAGTTTCCAATTTTCAAGGTGGGGTATTCGTTGCCATTACCCTTGCTTTGGGCATGGCCATACTGATGGTTTTTATTAATTCGCTAACAGCCTGGTTAAACCTGGCCGCCTGGGCAGGCTACGGAATCTTTTATTCCGTGTATCTAAAGCGAGCAACTTCACAGAATATTGTAATAGGGGGTTTATTTGGTGCTGCGCCTCCCCTATTCGGCTGGACTGCGGTGACTAACAGTATTGATGGCGGTGGATTACTCCTGGTTCTTATTATATTCGTCTGGACACCGCCGCATTTTTGGGCTCTGGCGATTGACCGCATTGAAGAATATAAGCTAGTTGAATATCCGATGTTGCCAGTGACCCATGGTGAGGCTTATACGCGTTTGCAGATTCTTCTTTATACCATCGTTCTGGTGTTGATTACATTATTGCCTTATATCATTGGTATGAGTAATTTGCTGTACTTGGCAGCCGCAGTTGCCCTTGGCGCTGGTTTCATCTATTGGGCTATCGTCATGTATATCGGAAAGAATGCCCGTGCCCCGCTAGAGACTTTCCGTTATTCAATCGTTTATCTCGCTGGTTTATTCGGTGCTCTATTGGTTGACCATTATCTTATGCCCTTGTCTTATGTTTGAAGGTCCAGTTCGTCATGTCGTCTGACACGGATAAAACAAGCTTTAATAAAACGACGCTATGGATATTGGCCACAGTCGGGATCATGGTGGCCTTTCTGGTCTACCAGTTTGCCTCCTCCCCACAGAGATTAAGCGAGCAGGAAGCCAGGCAGCTTGGCCTGGTTCTTTTTGATGAACCTCGGGCTTTAGAGCCGATTAACCTCATCAGCGATTCGGGGCAGAGCCTGGCAATGGAGGAATTTGAGGGCCAATGGAATTTACTTTTCTTTGGATTTACCCATTGTCCAGACATTTGTCCCACCACCATGGCAACCTTGGCTAAGGTCAATGCTGAAGCCATGGAATTTCCTCGGGTTTGGTTAGTGACAGTGGATCCGCGTCGGGATACCGCTTCAGAGTTAGATGCCTATCTGAACAAATTTGATCCTACATTCACAGGAATCACCGGAGAGATAAGCGACATAAAGGCCCTCGCCAACCAGTTCCATTTACCGGTTGGACATGCGCCGCATACCACTTCTGCGAATTATAATGTGGGTCATAGCAGTAGCCTTGTGCTGGTTGACGCGTCGGGCCGACATGCCGGTTATATCAAGGCACCTCATACCGTCGCAGGTCTGCAAAGTATCATTGGTAACCTGCGTAGTATTTGACCCGATTCATGGTTGGGGTAAGTAAGGGTGATATCGCCCGTTTTGCCCTGCCATGGCTAAATATGCTTATCTAAAAGTGCGTTTTCAGGAAGGGTTATGATTGACGCTATAGCATAGATTGTAATAGCGTCAGACACTCCATGGGATCCTTCAAATGATTTCCTGGCTGGCCTGTCAAAGAGCGGGTTAACGCGAATCTAGCGGCTGCTATCCGTTGAAATACCGGCATTTGCAGCTTTTCTTCTTGTTCCAGCGGCCTAGTTAATTCATAGCCCATCAGCAGACTGGCGGCCTTGTCTGAATTGATCATGTGGTCTTGGTCTTGACACCAGTCATTGATGGTAATCGCTACATCCATGATCAGAAAATCGGTACAGGCATGAAAGAAATCAAGCACACCGGTAATCTTTTTATCTGAAAATAGGATATTGTCCCTGAACAGATCGCCATGAATGATTCCCCTCGGTAAGGTGGAAGTTTCCAGAATTTCATATTGCTCGGTGCAGTGTAATAACAATTGCTTTAATTTGGGTTCGAATTGATTGTCAGTTTTTTCAATGGCTGTATACATCCAGTCGGCATTGTAGGGATTGTCCATCTGGTATGAACTGCTCAGTAAAGTAGAATGCATGAGACCCAGAATTCGGCCTACCTCTCGACAATGTTCAGCGTTTGGTTTTTGCAGATGTGCACCCGGTAGTTTAGGCAAGAATAAAGCCGGTTTGTTTTTAAGGTTGCTAAACGGCATGCCATCCAAGGTTAAAACCGGTGCAGGAACGGGTAGACCATAGTTAGCAAGGTGGGTTGTCAGGTTAGTATAAAAAGGCACTTCTGAAAACGAGGCGACTTCAACCAGGGTGAGTACAAATTGTTGTTCCAGATCGTATTTAGTGGTGTTTACAAAATAGTTAGTGTTTTCTATCCCGGCAACGATTTCCTGAAAGGAACTCAACTCGCCGACATCAAACAGGGCCAGGAAATTCTCGATATCTTTTTTATGGAGCGAGGTAAAACTAGCCACGAATCACCATTCGAGGATCACCCACTGAGGGTAAAGGTGTTTTTTCTGGCTTAGATCTGAGTAATGGGCTTCGCCATCGGCAGGAACCATATAATAGGGCCGCCGGTTTTTTTGTTGTATTTTTATCATCATGAGTACGCCATTGTGACGATATTCGTAAATGGTACGTTCTTTATCTTCTATAATAGAGATGACTTCCTGATTTGCTTCTTCTGCAATGACTCGTGTTGAAGGAAATATCAGGCTTAGTACAAATATGATTGAAAGTAGTCGAATAATCAAAGTATGGTTTGCTCTTAAATCAGAGAATAATTGCCCATGAATAATGATTTTAAAGTTGTCCTGGTGGATGGCTCATCCTACCTTTTTCGTGCCTTTCATGCACTACCGCCGTTAGAGAATTCAAAAGGTCAGGCGACGGGTGCGATCAAAGGTGTTATCAGTATGATCCGGAAGCTGCAGTCTGAGTATGCTGAGAGTCAAATCATTGTTGTGTTTGATGCTAAAGGGAAAACGTTCAGAAATGACATTTATGCGGATTATAAGGCGAACAGGCCACCGATGCCGGAGGAACTGCGGAGCCAGATTGAACCGATTCATCGTATTGTCGAATGCCTGGGTATACCCTTGTTGTCCGTTGAAGGCGTAGAGGCTGATGACGTCATCGGCACCCTTGCTCGACAACTCAGTGATGCAGGCAGCCGAACTCTGATATCAACCGGTGATAAAGATATGGCGCAGCTGGTTAACGATCAGGTCGCGCTGATTAATACCATGAACGGCCAATACCTGGATGTAGAGGGGGTTCAAGAAAAATTCGGGGTCAGTCCAACTCAGATAATAGATTATCTGGCTCTGATGGGAGACAGCTCTGACAATATTCCGGGGGTTCCAAAATGCGGCCCCAAGACGGCAGTGAAATGGTTGGCAGAGTTTGATTCCTTAGAGGGAGTCATGGCAGGGGCTGATCAGGTGAAAGGCAAGGTTGGTGAAAACCTGCGCGATTCTCTCGGATTTTTACCGATGTCTTATGACTTGGCTACTATTCGTCAACATCTAGAATTGCCAAAGACCCTGGCCGAGCTGCAGCAAGCCGATCGCGATATTGAGGGATTGCGTGAATATTACACGGAATATGAATTTTCTGGCTGGTTGGAAGAACTCGGTCGACAGGTGGTGCTGACTGAACCAGTAACAGAAGTAGAATATGAAATAATCCTAGACGAGGCTCATTTGCAGCGCTGGCTTGAAAAACTCGATGCAGCGCAGTATTTCGCATTTGATACAGAAACCACCGGCCTGGATTATATCAATGCTGAATTAGTAGGAATCTCGTTCTGCTGCAAGCCCGGCCAGGCGGCTTATCTGCCCATTGGTCACGATTACCTAGGGGCGCCCAGCCAATTACCATTATCCGTTGTATTACCCGGGATCAAGAAACTTCTGGAGAATGAGCAGAAATGGGTAATAGGTCAGAATTTCAAGTTTGATATGAGCATCCTGGCACGCTATGACATTGAGGTAAAAGCCCAGGTTCACGATACCATGCTGGAATCCTATGTTTTGAATTCGGTATTTTCCAGACACAATATGGATGATTTAGCACTGAATTATCTTCATAGAAAGACCACGCATTTCACCGAAATTGCTGGCAAAGGTGCCAAGCAATTAACGTTCAATCAAATTTCGGTAGACCTTGCCTCTCATTATGCAGCTGAGGATGCAGATATAACGCTGCAATTGCATGAAACACTCTGGCCAATGTTACGCCAGACCAATCAGTTGATGAGTGTCTTTCTTGATATCGAAATGCCGCTGGTATCTATTTTATCTACAGTAGAACGAGGCGGGGTTCTGGTAGATGCTGAGATGCTTTATAAACAGAGTAAGGAAATAGAGCAAAGATTGGCAGAATTACAAACAGAGGCATTCGAGTTGGCGGGGGAAAGCTTTAACTTGGGCTCTCCGAAACAGCTGCAACAGATATTTTTTGAGAAATTAAAATTACCGGTCTTAAAGAAAACGCCAAAAGGACAACCTTCTACTGCAGAAGCTGTTTTGCAGGAATTGGCTTTGGACTATCCGTTACCTAAGCTGATAATTTCCTATCGCGGTTTGAGTAAGCTTAAGTCAACCTATACTGACCAGTTGCCCAAACAAATTAATACCCGTACTGGCAGAGTACATACCTCATATCACCAGGCCGTGGCAGCGACCGGGCGGCTTTCCAGTAGTGACCCCAATTTGCAGAATATCCCGATTCGAACTGAGGAGGGTCGGCGAATCCGTAAAGCGTTTGTTGCCAGGCCAGGATACCAGTTAGTGGCAGCGGACTACTCGCAGATTGAGTTACGTATTATGGCTCATTTATCGGCTGATTCAGGCCTGACCCAGGCGTTTCAAAATGGTTTGGACATCCATAAAGCGACTGCCGCGGAAGTGTTCAGTTGTTCTCTTGAACAAGTCAGTGTGGATCAGCGACGCAGCGCCAAGGCAATTAATTTTGGTTTGATCTACGGGATGTCAGCATTCGGCCTGGCTAAACAATTGGGAATTAGTCGAACCGATGCACAGGATTATATCAATCTGTATTTTCAGCGTTATCCCGGCGTGAAGGAGTATATGGAGACTATAAGGGCACAGGCTGCCAGTTTAGGTTATGTGGAAACCCATTTTGGTCGCAGGCTTTATCTACCTGACATAAATTCAACTAATTTTCAGATGCGACAGGCGGCTGAAAGAACAGCAATAAATGCACCGATGCAGGGGACAGCAGCAGATATTATTAAATTGGCAATGATACGGGTGCAAGCCTGGCTGGTGGAGTCCCAACTTAAATCAACTATGATCATGCAGGTGCATGATGAATTGGTACTTGAGGCCGATGAAGAGGAGCTTGAAGTTGTAAAAGCCGGCCTGATAAGACATATGGCGTCGGCCGCTGAGCTGTCTATCCCACTTGAAGTTGAAGTCGGTATCGGTAAAGACTGGGAAGAGGCACATTAAATTTTTTAATTATTTGGGAACTTTTTAGCATGACCCTTGTCATAATCGGTGTGAGACAAAGTTTCGGCAGTAAGCTTCGGTGATTCCCCAATTAACCGGAGTCATAGCCTCAGTCATAATCCCCGTTATGACTGAGGCTTTTTTCTATAGATTTCTGTTAGCGGTCATGGCTGAAAGGAACCTTGGTATGCAAGGGCCATCAAGTAAATCGCCGTTAGAAGCCTAATATATAATTATATAGATTAATTTAAATTTCCTATTTTTGGCGAGAAAATAGTCGCCAAAAATACGCTGCTTTTGCATTGTCCCTCATTTCTAGGATTTTTTCTTGCCGATTTAAATAACTAATTGTTTTCAAAAAAATTAAATTAGAATCCCAAGATCATTGTCTAGCGCCCTCTGGGACGAAGCTGACAGAAACCACTTTTTTTAACATAGAAAGTTATTTATTGGAAAATAGTTGAATATTGTAATAATCATTTAGAATTTTTTTAGAGTGTGTTTGTCCTAAATTACGTAGTCGCTTTTGTAGTAAACTTCGGTTGTTCCCCGATTCATCGAAGTCTTGCCTTAGCCGTAATTCCCTTTATGGCTAGGGCTTTTTTAAAACTCATTCTCAGGCTCGGTTTCTTCTTCTGGTATCCAGGTAAGCAGCTTTTTCTCTAGTTCATTCAGGCCCAGGCTATTCTGGGCTGAAAAGGTCTGGATACTGACCTCACTGGGTAAAGCCTTGGTAAGGCCTAGCAAGGTATTTTGCTGAGCGCCGCGTTTTAGTTTGTCGGCTTTGGTTAGCAGAATATGCAAAGCTAAGCCGGTGTCATTGCACCAGCTGATCATGGTTTGATCGAAGGTTCTAAGAGGATGGCGAATATCCATTAAAAGAACCAGGCCACGCAGGCAAGATCTTCCTCGCAGGTATTCGTCGAGATGTTTGTGCCAATGTTGCTTGATCGAGGTAGGTACCTTGGCATAGCCATAACCGGGTAGGTCAACCAGCCTAAGATTCTCGGTTAGCGAAAAAAAATTCAGTAGTTGTGTGCGTCCGGGTGTCTTGCTTGTTCTTGCTAATTTTTTTTGTCTGGTCAGGGTATTGATGGCACTCGATTTACCTGCGTTGGATCTACCGCAGAAAGCAATTTCAATACCAACGTCGTTAGGACACTCGTTTAGTTTGGATGCACTGGTCTGGAATTGTGCTTTACTGAAGTCGATCATGTTTTGTGTACAAATGAGGTTAACCTGAACTGTCACTTAAGTCTTATTCAGCTATAATAGCGCATCGTTCAGCTCGTGCGCAGTAAAGGTTGTGCTTAGATTCAGATTGCAGGGCAACGAGATTGACCTCAAATGAGGTTCAAATCCGGGTGGTGCTGAACCCGCCTCGGCTGATTTTGCATTGATTAGCAGAGTGGGCCTCTGCTGGATAGAGCGTATAAAATTAGAATTTTGAATTGGATAACAAGATGTTAAGACTTATTTCAGGAATCGGATTGTTGATGTTGGCGTTGACAGCAGTGGCGCAGGGTGATGCAGCTCGTGGTGAGACTCTGACCATGATGTGTGTTGCCTGTCATGGCCAGGATGGCAATAGCTTTGCAGGAAGCTTTCCAAATATAGCAGGACAGAATCAAAACTACCTGGTCAAGCAAATGCAGGAAATCCAGTCCGGTGAAAGGCCTGCCTTGCTGATGACTGGAATGCTGGCTGATATGTCAGATCAGGATTTACGGGATTTAGCTGCTTATTACGCCACTAAAACCGCGAGTCATGGCTCAGCTGACCCTGCCAGGGTCGAATTAGGGGAAAGTATTTACCGTTCGGGTATCGCTCGCAAAGGTATCGCCGCCTGTACTGCTTGTCATTCGCCAACGGGTCAGGGAAATAGCCTGGCAGGTTTCCCGGTATTGGCAGGGCAATGGCCGGAATATACACAAGCCCAATTAAAAGCGTTTCGCTCAGGTGAGCGTCATAATGATGGTGATGACAGGATGATGCGACTTTCTGCTATGGACCTGAATGATGAAGAGATTGCTGCTGTTGCGTCATACTTGTATGGACTTCAGTAAGCGCTTTCTGCACAAAGATAAACAGGCTATTGTCGTTAAAGACAGTCAAGGTTCAGCCTCAAGGAATTAATATTCAGGAATGGCAGGACAAGATCAATAAAGCAGGCAATAACATAAGAAACGACATAAGGAGTTGGTCGAGTATGACTCAGAAGTTATTAACAGTTATCGTGGTGGTCTTGTTTTCGTTGAATACCTGGGCCGCAGATTACGAAGAGGGTGTCCATTATTTCGAATTGCCGATTGCCGTTGGAGTCGTGCCAGACGGAAAAATAGAAGTGACCGAGTACTTTTCCTATGGTTGTGGTCACTGCTACCAGTTTGACCCGATTCTAACTGCCTGGGAAGCAACCCTTTCAGAAGACGTTGAATTTAACCGGACACCGGCTATTTGGAATCCTTTTTACCGGGTGCTAGCACAGACGTATTACACGGTTAAAGCAATGGGTATCCTGGATGAAGTCCATTTGGAGATTTTTAATGCTATCCATTTACAGAGACGCAATCTAAGCGATCCTAAGGCGATTGCCAATTTTTTAGCTGAGGTTGGTGTTGACCCTGTCTCCTTTGCCAAGGTGTTTGGAAGTTTTGGTGTCCAGGCCAGTGTTCAGCAGGCGGAAGCGCGAGGACGTGCTTATCGGGCCACGGGTGTTCCTACCCTGATTGTTAATGGTAAATATCGGATAGAAGGACAAGCTGCAGGCGGCCAGACCGGCATGATTAAAGTAGCCGAATTCTTGATTGATAAAGAACGTGAGATGAATTGATAACGGATGTTTAAGTTGATTGGATGCGATTGTCCTGGCAGGTCGTTTGTTATTGCGCTCATATAGATTTAAACAGTGTTTGCATAATCAAATGTCGCAGTTGCTGATTGTATTGCTCCCAGCCATCGCTTAAAATTCAACATGGCATCTTCCAATGCATTCTTTTTTGATTCTCCTTTCCCTGAAAGCCTCTCTGGCCTGTTTGTTGGTTGTCTGAAATCTGATCCTATCAGAGACTTGCTGCTGTCATTACCTAAGGACTGGTTTAGTGCAACGTGGGTGTATTTACCGAATTTTATAGTTGGAGCGCTTTAATGGCGATAATTCTGGACGACATTTCACGGACTTTCAGTGAGTATCTTTTATTGCCAAGGCTAACAAGGCGCGAGCAACACATTGATAAGATTAGCCTAAAAGCACCCCTAGCAAAGAGTGAGGGTAGTAAAGCCAGTAAATTCGATATTAATATTCCTGTGGTTTCAGCCTGCATGCAATCTGTATCAGGAACCAACCTAGCCATTGCTCTGGCGAGACAAGGTGGTTTGAGTATGATTTTCTGCTCTCAGAGTATTGACAGTCAGGTTGAAATGGTGAGCCAGGTCAAAGCCCACAAAGCTGGATTTGTTACCAGTGGTGCTAATACAAAACCAGATTCGACGCTGGCATCACTGGTCGAATTGATGGCTGAAACGGGTCATTCGACGATTCCTGTAACATTAGATGGCTCTGCCAAGGGTGAATTCTGTGGCTTGATAACCGACCAGGATTTCTGGGAATTCGAAGATGATCTGAGTAATTTAGTAAAAGACCACATGACACCAAAATCTGATGTTTTCTTTGGCACGGAAGGCATAACACTGCGCAAAGCGAATGAATTATTACATCATCATAAGAAAGACTGCCTGCCAGTTTTAGACGCGCAGGGAAATTTAAATTCTCTGGTATTTAAGAAGGATTACGTTGACCATCAGCGTCACCCGCTTGAGTTATTAGATGACAATAAAAGATTATCTGTAGGAGCAGCAATTAACACCCATGATTATCGCCAGCGCGTGCCCGCGTTGATGGCAGCTGGGGCGGATGTTCTTTGTTTTGACTCCTCGGATGGCTTTACGGAATTCCAGATGGATGGTATTGAATGGATTCGCGAACAGTATGGCTATGAAATAGTGCTTGGTGTGGGCAATATTGTGACCCCAGAGGGCTTTGATTACCTGGCGAAATCAGGCCTGGTAGATTTCATCAAGGTTGGCATTGGCGGTGGCTCTATCTGCATCACTCGAGAACAAAAGGGGGTTGGTCGAGGCCAGGCATCTGCGCTTCTGGACGTCGTTAAACAGCGGGATGCGTTCTATAGTGAAACGGGAACTTATATTCCTATTTGTTCAGATGGGGGCCTGGCAAATGATACCCAAATTGTGATCGCACTGGCCATGGGTGCAGACTTTGTGATGATGGGGCGTTATTTTGCAATGACGGAGGAAAGCCCGACACCGAAGGTGTCTATTAATGGTCAGATGTATAAGCCCTATTGGGGTGAAGGAACTCAGCGAGCTCAAAACTGGCAGCGTTACGCAGATAGCATGAGTAGCCGAAAAATGATGTTTGAGGAGGGTGTTGATGCCTATGTTCCATTGGTCGGTTCAATGGCCGAAGTATTAGAGACAACCCTTTATAAATTGAAAAGCACTATGCTTAATATCGGTGCAGAAAGTTTGATTGATTTTAGAGAGAATGCTGTGCTGACACTTGTATCCGAGCAGTCCATTGTTGAGGCAGGAACTTCTAATGTTTTTCAGTTCTCGAGAAAGAGAGAAATTGATGAATTCGACTGGGGTACTTAGGTGAAGATTCAGCTATACTATGCAGCGTTTTGGTTTAAGGTCAGTTTTAGATGAAAAAAATTTTCCTCCTGCCTGTTTTTTGCATTGGGATGACAGTAGTTGCAGACCCCAGCGATGAGGCGATAATCGCTAGAATTCAGAAAGTAGGCACAGTTTGTGTCCAAGGTACGGATTGCGCAGGCCCGCAACAGACGGTAGCCCCGGTCGCTACTGGAAGCTTCGATGTTGCCAGCGTTTATGATCAGAGTTGTGCGACTTGCCATAATCTGGGTGTAGCCGATGCGCCCAAATTTGCCGATGCGAGTGACTGGGCCTCGCGTATCACTAAAGGCATGGATGCGCTATACAACAGCGGTATCAATGGAATGTTACCAGCGATGCCAGCCAGGGGAATGTGCTTTAATTGTTCGGATGACGAAATTAAAGCCCTGGTTGACTATATGGTTGACGCGGTTCCTTAAATTCCGCTTCAGTCAGCCTTCCAGAAAAATTTAATTGATTTATCAAAGATTAAATTTTCCGAAAACTTAAAGCCTCTTCAAGATGTACTTTCCTAACGTCGTCGGTCAGTTCCAGGTCTGCAATTGTTCGTGCTACTTTCAGTAATCGGGTAAAACCACGGGCCGTCATATTCAGTTTATTTGCTAGAAGGCTTGCGAATACCTGGTGATCACCAGAGAGATTGCAGGCTGAGATGATGGTCTCTGTGCTATCTGTGCCGGTTAACCAGCTCGATCGTTGTTTTCTGAACTGGTAACTCTCCATTAGGAGCTTCAGGGTTTTTTCCTGTTCGCTGGGCTGCTGCAGTTTGGATTTATTGAGTAACGTTGATGGAGGTAGCGGATCAACCTGAATTTGCATATCCAGGCGGTCCAGAATCGGTCCAGAAATCCTCTGTTGATATCTGCGAATTTTTTCAGTGCTGCATTCACACAGATTGTTCAACGACCCATGCCAGCCGCAAGGACAAGGATTCATCGCCGCTACTAATTGAAAACGAGCAGGATATTTAATTCGAGCGCGTGCTCGACTAAGCTCAATATAGCCAGATTCTAAAGGTTGACGCAGTGTATCGATAACAGCAGGCGAGAATTCAGGTAGCTCATCGAGAAACAATACACCATTATGTGCCAGAGATATTTCTCCAGGTTTGGGAGGATTGCCTCCTCCGACCATAGCTGCAGCTGAGGCGGTATGGTGCGGAGAACGAAATGGCCGGTGCGCGTCTTGGCTGTAATTGTACGCTGTTCCGTAGGCTGACCTGATACAACCTGTCTCCAGTTGTTCGCTAAAGTCCATGGGTGGTAATAAACCTGCCAGACTTTTAGCAAGTAAAGTTTTACCTGCTCCAGGCGGGCCCACCATGAGTAGATGGTGCTGTCCTGCAGCTGCCACCAGAAGCGCTCTTTTTGCATGTTCCTGACCCTTGATCTGATCTAAGGAATTCGTAATTGCGCTAGGGTTAGATGGAGGTTGTGTGTCATGGGGTTGATGGTTGCAGCCGGGGCAGGTATCGCTGGCAGCTTGAGACAGGTGGGCTGCTGTAAACAGGAAGGGTGATTCCACCAGCGCAGCCTCTGCTTCATTAAGTAAAGGAATAATCAGTTTCATTTCTGCTCTATGACAGGCAATCGACGCAGGGAGAACACCGTGACTAGAAAGAATCTTGCCATCCAGTGCCAGTTCACCCATTGAGCAGGTTTGTTCAATTCGGGTATCAGGTATCTGTTGACTGGCTTTTAGAATAGCCAGGGCGATAGGCAGATCAAAGCTACTGACATCTTTAGGAATGTCAGCCGGTGAGAGATTAATGGTAATCTTCCTGTCAGGGAGTTTGAATCCAGAATTCTTAATCGCTGATTTGATGCGCTCTCGAGCCTGTCTCATTTTTCCATCGGTTATGCCAACTATCTGCATCTGTGGTAACCCGTTGCTGATATCGGCTTCTACCAATATGAGGGGAGATTCAACGCCAAGTATTGCCCTTGTATAAGTGTGCGAAATTGCCATAAATAGATTCCTAGTTGTCTTAGTAAAACAGGAATCCCAAGTGGTTATGTATAGGCTGTATAGCGAATAAGCTTCAGAGATATAGGCTATCGTCCTGAGTTAAGTCTTGTTTGTGGAGGGGTTTCGTTGCTCTGTCTGGGTTAAGTAGCGATATAAAATCGTCGTAGTAATAAATTACTGTATGATTAAATAGTCGGGAAACGAACAAACAAAACAGAATCCCAAGATATTAAGTGAGTCTATCTACCTGTTCAGCTAAAATACGGTAGAGACCGCATAATGGTTTGATTCGGGTGAGCCCGCTAACAACGTGATGCAGGCGTGAAGTCTTACACTTTAGATCTGAAAAAGTGTAACCAAGGAGAACATATGAAATTAGTTACAGCGATTATCAAGCCGTTTAAACTCGACGACGTGCGCGAAGCACTATCCGAGATGGCCGTCCAAGGTATGACCGTTACGGAAGTTAAGGGCTTTGGTCGACAGAAAGGCCATACAGAACTTTATCGTGGTGCTGAATATGTTGTCGATTTTCTGCCGAAGGTAAAGATCGAAGTTGCCATTGATGACAGTAATCTTGATTCCGTTATAGAAGCCCTCACCAATGCAGCGAATACGGGCAAGGTGGGTGATGGCAAAATTTTCATTACTAATCTAGAGGATGTTATTCGAATTCGTACGGGAGAAACTGGCGTTGACGCAGTTTAAAAGCTGTTTTAGACACAGTTCCAGCCGTTGGATGGCAGTTGATAACTTTATTGTTTTCAGTAGACAGGCAAGGACCCTATGGTTGGGGTCCATTCGATTGAAGTAAGTAGTATGAAATATATAAGCACGCGGGGTGGGGTGAGCGGATTGTCCTTCTCTGAGGCGGTCATGATGGGCCTGGCAACCGACGGAGGGCTTTTATTACCTGATTCTATTCCCCAGGTCAGTTCACAGTTGGGCGACTGGCAGGGTTTATCCTATAGTGAACTTGCTGCCCAGGTCATAGCACCTTACGTAGATGATATAAGCAAAACTGATCTAGCCAGCCTGATTAGTCAAAGTTATGCATCCTTTGATCATGCCAGTGTGTCACCGTTGGTGGAAGTAGGTAATGTTCATGTTCTTGAATTGTTCCATGGGCCGACGCTAGCTTTCAAGGATATCGCATTACAGCTTCTTGGTAATCTGTTTGGTCATGTTCTTTCAGGGACTAGCGCAAAGCTGAATATCCTTGGTGCCACCAGTGGTGATACCGGTAGTGCAGCGATTGCTGGGCTGAGAGGTAGACCCGGCATTAATACCTTTATTATGTTTCCAGATGGTCGAACTAGTCCTGTTCAGGAATTGCAGATGACGACTGTCCTGGATAAAAACGTATTCAATATAGCAATTGATGGCAGTTTCGATGATTGTCAAAGCCTCCTGAAAACAGTTTTTAATGACCTACAGTTTAAGTCGCGGTATAACCTGGGAGCTGTTAATTCAGTTAATTGGGCCAGGGTTCTTGCCCAGATCGTTTATTATTTTTCCGCGTGGTATCAGCTGCAGCGACCGAGTGAGTTTGATGTCGCTGTTCCGACAGGAAATTTTGGCAATATCTTTGCAGGGTTTATTGCAAAGCAGATGGGTTTACCTATCCGTAAATTGATTTTAGCGACTAATAGTAACGATATTCTTGCCCGGTTTTTCAATTCAGGAATCTATCAAAAAGGGTCGGTGCATTTTTCGGAAAGTCCCGCCATGGATATCCAGATAGCCAGTAATTTCGAGCGGTTGCTATTTTATCATTTGGGCCAAGACAGTCAGCAGGTTGGTCAGTTTATGACGGATTTCCATACCACCGGGTTAGCTCGTGTGCCTGGTTGCACCGGTATTATGGAATATTTTGATGCCGGTTCTGTAAATGATGCCGACACTCTGCAGGGTATAAAAAAATGTTATCAGGACTATAGCTACTTGGCAGACCCTCATACTGCTGTGGGTATATGTCGGGCAGAACAAGTTCTTGAACCGGGTGTTCCCATGGTCTGCCTGGCTACAGCACATCCAGCTAAATTTGAGGCAGCCGTGCATAAGGCAATGCCTTCGATTGTTCCAAGACATGCTGCACTGGAAAACCTGCACGGCCTGGAAACCAGAAAGTTCAAGTTGCCGGCCAGTGATGACCATTTAAGAGCATTTATTGGTGAACACTGTCCAGACTGCTGAGGCAGAAAAGCAGTTTCCGGCTTAACGGCTAGCAGTGCCGCTCGATAATCTGTGCAACGGCTGCCGGAAGTTCCGATAACTGTTGTATCTGTGCGTCAGGTTTTGTGATCAGATCGGATTGTTTTTTCGGATTCGATTTCCAGATCGTCCTGATGCCTAGTTGCGCAGCAGCATCAACGTCCAGCAAGGGATCATCGCCAACGTAGATCATCTCATGAGCTTTAATATTAGTTCGTTTTAGGGCCGCTTCGAATAAAGTCGGATCAGGTTTAGCTGCACCTACTTGTTCCGCTGAAAGAGAAAATTCAAATAAATGATCCAGTCCTAACTTTTTGATATCGGCATTCCCGTTGGTTAAGGCGCAGAGGATATAGTCTTCCGCTAATTCACTGAGCGCGGCAAAGGTGCCGGGGTAAAATATCACCTGGTTTCTTGCCTGCAGAAAAACAGCCATTGCAGCGGCCGCCAGTTGCTCTGTTTGGCTTGTCTCAAGGCCGCTGTCAGTCATGGTTCTTGTCAATAGGGTCTGGCGAAAAACAGTCAGCTTAAAAGACAGTGAAGGGTCCTCTTCAAGCAATTGTTTACGAATAGTGAGTAAGCGTTCCTGACTAAAATCAACGTTAGGTAAACAATCTTTAAGGTATGCCTTAAGCGCGACTTCAGCGCCAATGATCACTGGTTTAACCGCCCAGAGGGTATCATCAAGATCAAAGCCGATAACTTTGATCATGTTGGCTTACTCTTATCTTTGCGACGTTGCGCCCGTGGGTGTGTTTTATCATAGACCGCAGCAAGGTGTTGGAAATCCAGGTGGGTGTATATCTGCGTTGTGCTGATATCAGCATGACCCAGCAGTTCCTGTACCGCTCTGAGGTCCCCGCTGGACTCCAGTATATGGCTTGCAAAGGAATGCCTCAGCATGTGCGGGTGAAGGTGACTTGCCAATTGCTGTTTTTTTGCCCAGTAGCGCAATCTGGCCTGGATACTTGATGGGCTGATGCGGCTCCCCCTCTGGCTGATGAACAGGGCCTTTGAATTTACTTGGTTTGTTTTTGTGGGTGGAAATTCTCGGACCATCAGCCAGTCTTGTATGGCCTTTAAAGCCAACTTGCCGACCGGAACTATTCTCTGCTTGTTGCCTTTTCCGGTAACCAGTATGGCTCCTTCAGAAACAGACACACTGGCGCAATCGGCGCCGGTTAATTCACTCAGTCGAAGCCCGGAAGAATACAGCAATTCCAGTATGGCTTTGTCACGAAAACTATGCCAGTTATCAGGGCTGAAGTTGAGCAGTTGAGCGACTTGATCCGTATCTAGTGTACGGGGGAGTTTTTTTGAACTTTTTGGGGCTGTAACAATCTGCGCCGGGTTTTGGTTAAGCACTTCTTCCCTGGCAATATAATTGAAGAAAGTTCGAAATGCCGATAATCGACGTTGTTGGCTTCGGCCCGAAATACCTTTGCGGTGGTTTCGTCCGATAAGCTGACGAATGTGATGGGGAGTTAAGTCTTGAGCTTCAGCAAGGCTGAACTCGGTTGCGTAGGCTTGCAGGCTGGTAAGATCGTGCTTGTAGCCCTCAATGGTATTATCTGAGAGTCGTCGCTCTGTTCGGATATGGTTGAGAAAGCAATCGACTTGATGTGACAGGCCAGTAGTCATCCAGTTGTACCCGATGCAGGTCCATTCGGAATGACTCGTTCGGGTAGCAACCTTGATAGAACATCAGTGATTAGTTTCACAAAATTGGTTTCAAGGTCCGAACGAAAGTCATTTTGATCACGACTGCCCAAAGTAAGTATTGCAATGGGTTGCTCGTTATTAATGGGTAGCACGGCTGCTGATCCGATAGCCAGGTGGTTATCAGGAAACAGCAATTTTTTTTCTTGCTCGCGGAGTATGCCCAGAGTCGGTTGATGCGAGCTGATTATGCCACCTAATTGCTGTTCAAGTTTTTCCCTCTGGATAAAGCTGGCATGTTTGTTTATGGCGGTTTGCTGGTCGCAGAAGACAAAGAGATGATGATCAGAAAATTTGAAATCATGCTCAAGACTGTGCGATAAAGCCTTTAAAAATGAGGTGGAGTCGGTTGTATCCAGCAACGCCAGAATAAGGTTGTGGCAGTATTCGAAAAGACGGCTGTTGTCGGTGGAATTTTGAATTAATTCTGTTAGTTTTGATTCTGTCTGGGATAGCTTTTTGCTGACTGAGTCCAACTTTTTACTTGAGAAAGAAATGGTGTCTTGACCGGAATCTCGGCTCGATAAATCAAATTGCTCTAATATTTTTTTTCTAAAGTCAGGGTTTTCACTTAGGTAACTGAGTATTTTCTCAGGGTCTAGATCAGTTTTTTGAGTGGAGGAGTTGTTTTTTTTAGTCATATTTTGATTCTGCCATCATAGACCTTTTTTGCCGGTCCTATTTGAAAAAGATCATGATTCGGACCCTGCCATTGAACCGTTATCTGGCCACCGGGCATCGCTACATCAACCGTACTGGACACTAACTGCCTATGTTGCGCCACTGCCACAGCTGCACAGGCACCTGTACCACAGGCTAGAGTTTCTCCTGCGCCTCTCTCGTAGACACGTAGTTGAAGCCGGCCAGGGTCTTCGATTTCCATAAAACTAACATTAGCACCCTCAGGAAACACTGGGTGAGTCGATAACCAGGGTCCAATTTCCTCGATTTGTATATCACTGACCGATGCGACCTGGATGACGGCATGGGGATTACCCATGCTTACGGGTATGAACTCGATATCGGCAGCTGCCCTAGTCTGGTCATCGGTAGGATATCCTCCCAGTCGATAGATATCTTCCTGAGTCGGGGTTCTAAAAGGTATCTGCTCAGGTGAAAAGTTGGGTTCGCCCATGTTGATCTTGAATTTGTTATCCGGCAGTAGTTCGGCAGAAATGAGGCCGTTAATACATTGAAAGGTTAACTTTCGCTTTGGTGTTAGTTGCTTGTCATAGACAAATTTAGCCAAACATCGTGCACCATTACCGCATTGTTCTGCTTCAGAGCCATCTGCGTTATATATTCGGTAGAAGAAGTCTGCCTCTGGGTTGGTCGGTGGTTCTGCCGCAAGGAGTTGGTCAAAACCGATACCGGTGTGACGGTCCGCCAGAGCGCTAATGATCTCTGGTGTTAATTGAACGCTTTGCGAAACGAGATCAAGTACGAGAAAATCGTTACCCGTCCCGTGCATTTTGGTGAAATGAACCAGCATAGTATTAAGGTTACTTCAGCTTTCCTTTAATGCAAGAATTTAGTTTTTTTGTTCAGGCCAGAAAGTCTCAGTAGATTCCATGACCATCTGGTCTTGGATGCTTTCCCTGCGGCGAATTTCCCTGGCATGCTTACCTGAGACAAGAATTTCTGCTGCCCGGCCTCGACTATTGTAGTTCGAACTCATAGTGGAGCCATAAGCACCTGCTGACTCAATAGATAATAGGTCGCCAGGCTGAATTTTTAATCGACGTTGTTTGGCCAGGAAATCGCCAGTCTCGCATATAGGCCCAACGATTTCGTAGTTTTGTTCCTGCCTTTGTTCCGGGAATTGTATTATGGGTAAAACGTTGTGCCAGGCATTGTACAGAGCCGGTCTTACCAGGTCGTTCATGGCAGAGTCGATAATAGCAAAATGTTGGCCACCGTTTTCTTTAAGGTAGATGACCTCGGTCAGTAGGATTCCGGCATTGGCTAACAGGCTTCTACCGGGTTCAAGTATGATTTTCTCTGAGCGTCCTGACATCAGTTCTTTGATGGTTTCAGCCAGGTCAGTAATGTTGATATCGGGCTCATTTTTATATTGAACGCCCATGCCACCGCCCATATCGATATGCTCGAGATGTATGCCCTTTTGTTGCAAGCGGTCAATGAGTTCGAGGAGTTTTTTCAATGCTTCATTAAAAGGCCCGATTTCGGTTATCTGTGATCCAATGTGGCAATCTATTCCAACAATATTAAGCACATCTGATTGGGCAGCTTTTTGATAAAGCGCTAGCGCCTGGTCGGCAGCTATGCCGAATTTACTTTGTTTCAGTCCGGTAGAGATGTATGGATGTGTTTTTGGATCAACATCCGGGTTAACCCGAAAAGAAATGGGTGCTACTAACCCCAGTGTTGATGCAATCATCTCGATTTTAGCCAGTTCTCCTTCTGACTCGACATTAAAGCAATGAATACCGGCTTCCAGTGCTGCAGAAATTTCTTCATCCAGTTTCCCAACACCTGAAAAAACGATATTTTTGGGATCACCACCGGCGGCTATAACTCTGGCTAATTCACCTCCGGAAACGATATCAAAGCCAGCACCCATCGAAGCCAATAAGTTGAGAATGGTTAAATTCGAATTTGCCTTAACGGCATAACAGATTGAATGAGGTAAGCCAGTAAAGGCATGCTGATATCGCTGATACGCTGCTCTTATTGAGGCTTCCGAATAAATAAAAGCCGGGGTCCCGAACTGCTCAGCCAATTCTCTCAGGTCTAGGTCTTCAACATGATAAAAACCATTGCGGTAATCAAATTCCGGCATGATCAGATAACCAGAGACCCTTCCGGCGAATCTGGTAGATACAGAGGGCCTTTCTGACCGCAGCCGGTTAACATTAACAGTAAAAATACGATTGGTATAAAACGCATATTGATTCAGAGAAGACTTAGAAGAGTTAGTATACTGGAGTATGAACTTGATGGGGAGTAACTGCGGTGAATGATTCTCTTTCTGAACGAGAGTTCAGGGAAAAGCTGGAAAACTTATTTTTTGATATTGAAGATATCGTTGAGTCCTTTGATCAGGATTTTGATATTGATGGAGGTAGCGGTATTTTGACGATTACCTTCCCTGATGCTTCACAGGTTATTTTCAGTCGGCAGGTAAGTCAACGTGAAGTATGGATTGCAGCCCGTTCCGGGGGTTTTCATCTTAACTTCGCTAATGGGCAATGGCAGTGTGGTACTACCTCAGAAGTATTATCTGACCTACTCAATAGGGTATTCTCAGAACAAACTGGAGATAAGGTTACCAGTTTTGATTCAGTGACTGCCGAGCCAGGGTAATCGCATTGCGGACGGTCTCGGGAGCTGTGCCTCCTAGATGGTTTCGACTCGCTACCGATCCGTGAATATCGAGGAACTGGTAAACGTCTTCAGTAATTAGATCGCATTCAGCCTTGAGCTGTTCAAGGCTGAGTTCAGCCAGGTCCTTCTGTTGGTCTATGCCTAGCGCCACTAACCTGCCAACCACGGCATGGGCATCACGAAAGGCAAGACCCTGGCGGACGAGGTAGTCTGCCAGGTCGGTAGCAGTGGCGTATCCGGTTAATGCAGCCCGTGCCATGTTTTCCTTTTTGGCCTTTATATTAGGCACCATATCTGCAAATGCGGTGAGACACGACAGAACAGTTTGGACCGTATCGAAAAGTGGTTCTTTGTCCTCCTGATTGTCTTTGTTATAGGCCAGTGGCTGGCCTTTCATCAGTGTCAGCAGGGCCATCAGAGATCCAAATACTCGGCCTGATTTACCGCGAACTAATTCGGGTACATCAGGGTTTTTCTTCTGCGGCATGATTGATGATCCGGTACAGAAACGGTCGGGTAGTTCAATAAAATCGAATTGCGTTGAGGTCCATAAGATCATTTCTTCCGACCAGCGGGACAGATGCATCATAAGAAGGCTGGCACAGGCAGAGAATTCGATAACAAAATCTCGATCACTGACTGCATCTAGGGAGTTATCAGCAATGGATTCAAATCCTAACAGCTCAGCCGTATAAGCCCGATCAATCGGAAAACTGGTACCCGCCAGGGCTGCCGACCCAAGTGGCATGCAATTGACTCTCTTACGACATTCGGTTAATCGCTCGGCGTCGCGTAACAGCATGGCATACCAGGCCATTAAATGGTGACCAAAAACGACCGGCTGAGCGATTTGCAGGTGAGTAAAACCCGGCATGATGGTCTGCGTATGTGTTTCAGCCAGATCGAGAATACCGCTCAGAAGTTGTTTTACTTTCTGCAGGATAAGATCGATTTGATCGCGCAGATAAAGCCTCAGATCAGTTGCAATCTGGTCGTTTCTGGAGCGTGCAGTGTGTAGTACTTTTCCAAGCTCACCAATGCGAGCCGTCAAGGCAGACTCAATATTCATATGAACATCTTCTAATTGCACAGACCATTCGAACTGGTTCAGGGCAATTTCCTGGCGAATCTCTCCGAGACCTGCCAGCATGTTATCGAGATCGGCTTTACCAATAATGCCGGCTTTCTCAAGCATGCGAGCATGTGCGATGGATCCTTCAATATCGTAGTCAGCAAGGATTTGATCGAAGTTGATGGATGCCGTAAAAGATTCTACAAAAGCGTCGGTTGCTTCGGTAAATCTGCCATCCCAAAGTTTTTGTTTCTGGTCTGCCAATGTCATGTTCCGGTTGAGTGCTGAGTTATTATAGCAGTTACGTGACGTTGTTAATGCCTCAGGTAAAAATTGCCCGGGTCTGGCAGGTGGACCTGGCTGAGCCGATTAAGTTAAGTGGTTCAGGAAACTTATGATGACTCGTTACGATGCCGGGTTTTTGGCAGATTATGCTTCGTTACATTCACATCTGGGTTGGTGAATTATTCAGTATAGACAAAGAGTATTGTAGACCTTGGTTAAGTCTACTGAATTATTGAGGGCCTGGCCTGGATTCAAATTTTTTGGCTAACGATCGTCGTTGCCCGGGAATCAGCCCATTTCATAGCTGGGTAGGTTTTTCCGGCCGCGGTTTCTTTGCTGAGCCCCTGGCGACAAGTAGAGGCCTTTATGACGTGATAGAAGCGAGATTTAGTATGCTATGTAAGCGGTATTAGTTTACTCAAACGGAACATGGGGTTAGTGTTGCATCTTTGCAAAAAAGTCGAGCATTGTGCGTAAAATTAGAATTGTAACCCGTAAAAGTACGCTGGCTATGTGGCAGGCTAATTTTGTTAAACAGCAAATTAAACAAGCCTTTGCGCAAACAGAAGTTGAAATACTGGGTCTAAGTACGCAGGGCGATAGAGATCGTAATTCTTCGCTGAGCCAGCTGGGCGGCAAAGGTGTTTTTGTCAAAGAATTGGAAAACGCCCTACTGCAAGGAGCTGGAGATATTGCCGTACATTCCATGAAAGATGTACCCTCGGAGCTTCCTGAAGGGCTTGGCATAACAGCAATCTGTAGCAGGGCAGAACCCAGTGATGCACTGATCTCGAATGGTAACCTGAGCTTTGCAGATATGTCTGATGGCGCAGTCATAGGGTCATCAAGTTTGAGGCGAAGATTTCAATTACAGCACCGCTATCCAGGTTTGGTGTTTAAGGAATTACGAGGTAATGTTGATACCCGATTAAGGCGCCTTGATGAGGGCCATTTTGACGGGATAATTCTGGCTACTGCTGGGCTTCAACGGCTCGGTCTGGGTCATCGAATTTGCCTGGAAATCCCTGCTGAAGATTGTGTTCCCAGTGCTGGTCAGGGTGCCGTTGGTATTGAAAGTTTGATCGACCGACAGGATCTTTCGCCAATTCTGACGGCATTAAATGACCCTTCCAGCTTTGAGCTTGTTTCCTGTGAACGTCGAATTAGTGAGTTGCTGGGTGCTAACTGCAGCCTGCCGGTGGCCGCCTTTGCAAGTTACGCTGAGGGCGGTACAAAAATCCAGTTGAATACGTTTGTTAGCAGCGAAGATGGGCAGATCCAGCTGCGGTTAGGTGATTCGGCACCGCTAGGGCAAGGCGGTTTGTTAGCCGAACGGGTTGCACAGGCAATGATAGATCAAGGTGCATTGCAGCTCATACAGGCAGACTGAGTCATGATAACTCGAATATTGTTGACGCGGCCCGAGGGTTTAAATGAAACATTAGCTACCGCACTGCAGCAGCGACAAATTCCCTTCCAGATTATTCCTTTAATAGAAATCGCGCCGCTTGAGCTTAAAGAGGGTCATAGATTACAGATCGAGAACCTGGATAGAAACGATATTGTTATTTTCGTCAGTCGTCATGCTGTCCGCTTCGGACTACCTATGTTGGAACGTTACTGGCCGCAGTGGCCTGAGTTAAAATGGTTCTCAGTCGGTTCAGCTACGGCAGGGGAACTAAACCAATATGGCGTGGCATCGATGTTTGCTGACCCGCCAGGTTCCGAAGGGTTGCTCACCTTGCCTGAATTACAGCGACCCGAAGGTAAACAGGTCCTGATTGTAAGAGGAAATGGTGGAAGAGAACTGCTCAGCGATACCCTTTCAGGAAGGGGGGCAGCGGTTCGATATCTAGAGGTTTATGAGAGAGGTAAGGTGAAAAAAACCGGTTTGTGGCAGCGTATTGACGAAGCTGGAATAGATACAATGGTGGTGTCCAGCGTTGAGATACTGGATTCATTAAGTCGGGTTTGTCCGCAGCGACTTAGATCGGGATACCAATTGATTGCGAGTTCCTCAAGAATCGGTGAAGCGGCGATTGGTCAGGGATATAGTAAGGTGTGTATAGCAAAGGATGCGAGTACGCCTAGATTGTTAGAAGCGATAGAAACCCTAATGGCTCAGGATTAACTACATGACCGAGAATCAGGACATACAACCAAGTGCTGATAAACCATTGGCTGCGAAAAAAAGTAGCACCGGGAAGAAAGTCTGGTTCAATATTAACTGGCTGATTTGGCCGATACTACTTGGCACGGCAATACTGGCTGGTTTCAATGGTTGGGAGCAGTTGCGGTCAAAACAGATCGTCTTAGACCTGACTCAGCAAAACCATGACCTGGAAATTGAACTCCTTGAGCTACAGCGTGCACAGAAAAATACCACCGCCTCAATTAAATCTTTTACGTTGAAATTTGAGCAGAAATTGTCTGGTGTAGATGAAGCGATAAGCGAATTACATAGTTTTCAGTCCGGGCAACTGGGAGGCGATTCAAGATGGAAGCTGGCAGAAGTCAGTTATTTAATCAGAATTGCAGAACATGCGTTAGCCATGCAACAGCAACCGGCACAGGCATTGACAGCCCTGCGGGAGGCGGATCAACTATTAGCCTCGCTGGTTTTGCCCGGTGTCTATGCTTTAAGGGCCGCGTTAGCGGGTGATATAGGTTCGCTAAGTAATTTTCAGGGTATAGATCAGGTTGGCATATTTTTGAGAATTGCTTCTTTAGTTAATCAGGTTGAATTACTTGAACTAGCCACGAGAGGATTTAGTTCGCAACAGCCAGTCAGTGAGTACGAGGACGCAGTCAATCCAGGCCTGCTAGGCAGGATGCTCGAATTATTAAAAAAGTTTGGCGACAAAGTTTACAGTCTGGTTGATTTCAGAAGAGGCGACATTGAAATAAAACCCTTGCCTACTCCAGATCAAACTGTACTGCTAAAACAGAATATCCTCATGCAATTACAGACAGCGCAGTTAGCGTTACTGCGTGGTGAGCAGGGAGTATTTCTATCCTCGATTAAACAGGCACAGACCTGGATAGAAAGTTATTTTGATACTAACCTTGTAGGAACCACGCAGCTGATTGAGCAATTGAGTCTGCTTTATGACATGCCTATATCAGTGTCTTTGCCGAAGCTGACAGATACGTTATTAGCATTGGATGAATTGCAGTCTCTGCAGCCGGAGAGTCCCCAGTGAAAGTCGCAGTCGGCCTGCTTATTGTAATCATTTTTGCCGGGATCCTGGGTACGCTGATAGCCAGGGATCCGGGTTATATCCTGATTGTTTATCAGGATTATTCTCTGCAGACGAGTTTGTGGGTGGGCCTTTTTCTGATTATTGTGCTCGTAGTAGCCAGCTATTTTCTCTGGTGGTTAGCCCATGTGTTGCTTGATCTGCCTGCGCGAGTCTCGAATTGGCGCAATGAAAAATCGAAATCCAGGGCCGTGCAGTTTTTAGGTAAAGGCATTGCCCTGGGTCTGGCGGGTCAGCAGGACCGAGCCAGTCGATTTCTGCTCAGGGCATCAGAGCATGACACCACGGCAGGCCCGGCAGCTCTGATGCTTGCCAATGAGATGTCTGCAGCTGACGCTGAGCAGCGAAAGTCAATGTGGCAGAGAGCCCTGGATTCAGGTGAGGATTTTGTTACGGCAGCGCGTTTAGGCCTGGCAAAGGATGCCCTAACAGCGAATGAATTGAGCGTTGCCCAGGAATATCTTGCTAGTTTGCCGGTGAATCAAGCGACCACTGAATTGAAGTTAGAGCTGCTTCTTAAAATGGAGAAATGGCAGGAATTAGCAGATTTGAAAAAAATGCTGCGAAAGTATGCGATTACGTTGACGCAGGTTCAAGTCAGTTCAATGCGAGATAGCCTTGATCGGATGCAGACTGATGCTGAAAGACATTTGTGGAGATCAGCACTATCGATTCTAACAGACCAGGAAGGTCTACTTATTGCTTATTGCCGGAGCTTATCAGACCTGGATATTGCCGAGAAAGTACTGCGTCAGCAAATCGACAAACATGCCAGTCCGGTGTTGTTTATTGCTTATACCGAGCTCGGAGTGACAAATCTGCCCTGTAGACTGGAGCAGGTAGAGTCATGGCAACGCAAATTTTCTGATAATGCAGCTTATCGTTGTTGTGCAGGTGCCCTTTATGCGCTCAGTGGACAATCTGAGTTAGCCTTGGTTGAGTACCAAAAGAGCCTTGAGATTGAGCCATCAGCTGAGATTCATCGCCGATTGGCTTTGCTGTTAGCCGATCGAGGAGATAACAAAGCAAGCGTCGAACAGTTTCAAATGGCAATTAATGTAACTAAGTAAAAGCTTATCGGGGTGCAAACGAGAAAACATCGGAATGCACGTTTTTTTCATTAAAGCCTTTCGCTACAAAGCTATCTAAAGTTGCATAGACCATGACAGGACTGCCGCTGACGTAGATTGAGCGAGTATTAAGGTCATCGATGTCGGCTAAAACCACATTTCCTACCAGTCCAGCCTTACCCTGCCAGGACGGTGATCTGGTCATATCGCTCACCACCGGGATATAGTGAAAATGCTGCCACTGTTCTGCAAGAGTCAGTAATTCGCTGTGAAGGTAGAGGTCCTCTTCCTCTAATACCCCCCAATACAGGAATATGTCTTTTGCAAAATCCTGCTCCTTTAAGTACCCTAGCATGCTCCTCATTTGAGTGATTCCAGTGCTAGCTGCGATTAGGATAACTGCTCGATCGGGACAATGATCGAGAAAGCAATCGCCTAACGGGTACTCCACTGATAGTAATCTCGGCGGATCATTGAGCATAGTTTCAATGATAGTAGAATCTTCAGAATCAAGGGTGGGTTTGATATGCAGATGAAGCAGCGGATCACTGGGCACGCTGGCTATTGAAAAAGCGCATTTCCTGTCTGGAAGTATTAATTCGAGATATTGTCCTGCTTTAAAGGAAGGAATTGATCGCGACGGTTTCAGAACCAGTTGTCTGACATCGGCGCTAAGATTTTTAATTTGTTCGATTTGACACTCGACCCTCATACTTAGCGTCTAGCTCCTCTTCATAGATGCGAAAAACTCTTCGTTAGTCTTCGTCTTTCTCATTTTTCCTAATAGGAATTCGATAGCCGCGATATCATCCATTTCATGCAGTATTTTTCTTAGTATCCAGACTTTCTGTAGTTCTTCTTCGGTCATAAGAAGCTCTTCCCTGCGCGTGCCTGATCTACGAATATTGATTGCAGGGTAAACTCGTTTTTCTGCAATTTTTCTTTCTAAATGCAGTTCCTGGTTTCCCGTGCCTTTAAATTCTTCATAGATGACTTCATCCATTTTTGATCCCGTGTCAATCAGGCAAGTCGCGATAATGGTTAGACTACCGCCTTCTTCAATATTTCGAGCGGCACCAAAGAATCGTTTTGGGCGTTCCAGGGCATGGGCATCAACCCCACCAGTGAGGACCTTTCCAGAAGCAGGGATAACGGTGTTATAGGCTCTGGCCAAACGAGTAATCGAGTCGAGCAGAATGACGACGTTGGATTGATGCTCAACCAGTCTTTTGGCTTTTTCGATCACCATTTCGCTGACCTGAACATGCCTGGACGGAGGTTCATCAAATGTACTGGCAACGACCTCGCCACGCACTGATCGTTGCATCTCGGTGACTTCCTCAGGCCGTTCGTCGATCAGTAGGACGATTAGGTGACATTCGGGATTATTGCGCATGATAGATTGAGCGATATTCTGAAGAATAAGCGTCTTGCCCGCCTTAGGTGGAGACACGATAAGCCCTCGTTGGCCTTTGCCAATGGGCGAGGTCAGATCGATGATGCGAGCAGTGAGATCCTCTGTACTGCCATTGCCCCCCTGCAGAGTTAAAGGCTCGTCAGGAAACAGGGGTGTCAGGTTTTCAAAAAGAATTTTGTTTTTAGATTCAGATGGATCAGTGAAGTTGATCTTGTCTACTTTGAGCAATGCAAAGTAGCGTTCGCTTTCCTTGGGAGGGCGAATCTTACCGGAAACAGTATCACCGGTTCTTAGGTTAAATCTTCTGATCTGACTGGGTGACACATAGATATCGTCTGGTCCTGCAAGATAGGAGCTGTCTGGGGAGCGGAGAAATCCAAATCCATCCTGGAGAATTTCTAAAGTACCATCTCCGTAGATGTCTTCTCCGCTTTTTGCGTGTTTGCGAAGCACACTGGCGATGATTTCTTGCTTTCTGGATCGTCCCAGATTATCCATGCCCATTTCGTGGGCAATTTCGAGGAGCTCTGGTATGGGCTTCGCTTTGAGGTCAGTCAGGTTCATTGATTTTCACTTTAAGATTGGTTTGGTTGTAGTAACCGACAAAAGGCGTTAAGCCTCTTTAAGGAGTTTTTTTTTAAGGGAGTCGGTCGGTCCCGATTAGATCGGTGTGACAATATTGATTGCTACAAGGGAAAAATGCGTCTTTGAGCGCTTTTTGTCAACTCTTTTTTATTTTTAAGTCCATTGGAAAATAAGTTAATCACTCGTACTGTTATCGTTCGACGCATCGATTTTCTGCAGTTTTACTACATTAAAAGCGTTTTCGAACCAGTAATTGACTGTTTTTTTGTATTTCTTTTTTTTTATTATTTCTGCGAGTTAGTCAAACTCGTGAATGAGTGGCTTCATTCTACTCTTTAACGATTGTAATTCAAATATTGCTATCCAAGAAGTCCGCAAGCTGAGATTTAGAGAGTGCTCCAACCTTGGTCGCTTCAACACTGCCATTCTTAAAAAGCATCAATGTTGGTATACCACGGATCCCATAATTGTGAGGCGTTTCACCGTTAGAATCGATATCCAGCTTACAGACTTTCATCCTGCCTTCATACTCAGCTGCAATATCTTCCAGTACAGGTGCAATAACTTTACACGGACCACACCATTCTGCCCAGTAGTCGACCAGTACGGGTAAATCTGAACCCAGCACGTCTGTTTCAAATGAGTCGTCTGTAACATGCGCGATATTTGCCATCGGTTATTAACTCCGGAGTATCCTAACTTGGTTAAGCAGTATCCTAATCGGTCTCATCAGATTACTCAAATACTAATATTTTATTTCAGCGCTTTTGCCGCTGTTTTTGCAAAATAGGTGAGAATTCCGTCTGCTCCTGCGCGCTTCATGGCAAGTAGCGACTCGAGGATAACCTCATCACTGAGCCAGCCGTTTTCTATTGCAGCCATGTGCATGGCATATTCACCGCTGACCTGATAGACCATGGTTGGAACGCCAAAATGCTGTTTTACCTTCTGAACGATATCCAGATAAGGCATGCCAGGTTTGACCATGACCATGTCCGCGCCTTCGTCCAGGTCGAGAGATACTTCGATAATGGCCTCGTTACTATTCGCCGGATCCATTTGATAGGTCGCTTTACTGCTCTTGCCGAGATTAGTAGCCGAACCGACAGCATCTCGAAACGGTCCGTAGTAAGCGGAGGCGTATTTTGCCGAATAGGCCATGATTTTGGTATTGACATATCCAGCATCTTCAAGGGCGTTACGAATGCAGCCAATTCTGCCATCCATCATGTCTGAAGGAGCAATGATATCGACCCCGGCTTCGGCCTGGGATAAGGCCTGTTTAACGAGGATATCTACCGTGATGTCGTTAACAACGTAACCCTGGTCATCGATGACACCATCCTGGCCATGGCTGGTATAAGGATCCAGTGCGACATCGGTCATGACGCCAATGTCAATATCAGCAGATTTTAAAGCGCGTACCGCCGTCTGAATAAGGCCGTTGGGGTTGAAAGCCTCGCGACCGTCATCGGTTTTTTTGTCCACGGGCACGACCGGAAATAAAGCAATCAAAGGTATTCCCAGTGATGCTGCGGTTCTGGCTTCTTCGATCATTAGGTCAACGGTAAGACGATTGACGCCGGGCATACTGGCAACGGCTTCGCTGTTGTTTTCGCCTTCCATTATAAATAAGGGATAAATAAGGTCATTCGCGGTGAGCTCAGTCTCTCGGGTCAGTCGTCTCGAAAAGGAACTGCTTCTTAATCGACGCGGCCGAGTCAAAGGATAGTGTTTGCCCATAGGAACTCCTTTTTAAAATTCGATTATAGCTTAGTATCGGCAGGACGTTAAAATAGGCTTTTCTGGAACCTTAAGTAAGCTAAGCGCCGGTAGCATCCAGACCCGATCCATGATTAGTTTTGGATAGTTCGTTTTATCAAGCCGGGTTAATAAAATCGTGCGGGATTGATTTAATGAGTAGCTTTTAGTAGCTTCGAGGAGATACAACAGTGGTCTGGTCATGAGTTAGGGGTTTTAGGAACCTGCGCGGTAGCAGTAGTAGTCGATTTTCATAAGCGAGCTAATAGACGAGCTTATGAAAAGCTGTGATTAGGTTTAACAATGCGATGGGTAGTTGAAATTAAGCATTCTTCAGGTGGGGGGTATTAGCCTGGGGTAGACGATAGGAGAAACGAGATGAAATTTGGAATCTTTTACGAACATCAGTTACCTAAGCCCTGGGATGAAGGGGTGGAGCAGAAGCTTTTTCAGGATGCATTGGACCAGGTTGAACTGGCTGACCGTATTGGCATTGACTATGCCTGGGAGGTGGAGCACCACTTTCTAGAGGAATACTCGCATTCTTCAGCGCCGGAAATATTCCTGGCTGCCGCTTCGCAGAGAACCAAGAGAATTCGCCTCGGCCATGGTATTCGCCAGGTGATCAGCGCCTACAATCACCCTGCCCGAACCGCAGAATGTATTGCAACTCTGGATTTGGTATCCAATGGCAGGGTTGAATTTGGAACCGGGGAGTCCTCTGCCATACTCGAGTTAGGTGGGTTCGGAATTGCTGTTGGCAGTAAAAGGGAGCAGTATCTGGAAGCAACTGAGCAGATATGTAACATGCTGGCGATGGATCCTTATCCAGGTTTCGAAGGTAAATACTTCAGTATGCCGTGTCGTAATATTGTGCCGAAGCCAGTGCAGAAGCCTCATCCTCCACTGTGGGTCGCCTGTTCAAATCGCGAAACAATTAAAATGGCAGCAAGGTTGGGTATTGGTGCATTAACGTTTGCGTTTGTTGACCCATTGGAAGCCAGACATTGGGTCGATGAGTACTATAGCATTATCAAAAGTGATGAATGTGTTCCCATTGGCCATCATGTCAATGCCAATATTTGTATGGTGACGAGTTTTTCTTTACATGAGGACCGTCAGGTAGCGATCGACCGAGGCCTTGAAGGCTTTGAATTTTTTGGTTATGCATTGGGTTCACTATATGGCTTTGGAGAGCATCGCCCAGGTCGCATGAATCTCTTTGAGGAATTCAGGCAGATTCATCAGAAAAGACTGGCTGATAGCCCCCTTGATATAACCCAGGCTCTGGCAGCAGAGAGAGGCGGTATTGGTACTCCTGAGGACATGCGCAACCACCTGCGCAAGTTTGAAGACGTTGGCGTAGACCAGGTAACCTTTATTCAGCAGGCGGGTCTGAACAAACACGAACATATCTGTGAATCCTTGGAATTGTTTGCCGCTGAGGTCATGCCTGAATTCAAGGCTCGCCAAGAGGAGCAGCAATTACGTAAAGAGGCCGAGTTAAAGCCCTACATTGAGGCAGCGATGCAGCGGAAGGAATTTATGAAGATGCCAGCCGATCAGGATCTTCCCGTTTTTCCTGCGCTTGGACGTTCTGTGGTGGCAGGCGATGCGGATCCGAATAAAGCAGCAGGATAAGCTTAGCTTGCGTCCAGTTCTGTTTCCAAGGTGAGCCATTCTTCTTCGAGGGACTGAATCTGTTCTTTCAGGGAGAGTTGGTCACGTAATAGATTTTGCAGGTCAGCGTTCTCTGGGTGATTGTATATCTCAGGTGAACTCAAGGTTTGATCGACCTCTGCTAGCTTGCCGGTAAAACGATCGAGACTTTTTTCGATGGATTTAATCCTGCCTTGAAGGCGTTTTTGGGCTTTGTGGTTTGAGATGGGTTTTAATTGATGGCGGTCCGGTGTTTCATCTTTTGGCTGCGTAACCGAAGTATCAGCGTCACTGGAAGCATTTATTAATTCATCTCGATAAGCTGCAAGATCACCTCTAAACGGAAATAAGGACTGGTTGCCTACCATTAAGAGAGATTCTACGGTGCTACTGAGAAGGTGGCGATCGTGAGAAATAACAATCAACGCTCCGGTAAACAGATTCATGGCATTGGTAAGTGCCCGACGCATATCCATGTCCAGATGATTGGTCGGTTCGTCTAGTAACAAAAGATTTGGCTGTGAAAAAGAAACCAGGGCGAGCGCCAGGCGTGCTTTCTCGCCGCCTGAAAAGCTTCGAGTTGGCACTTCTGCTTTGCTGCCTTGAAAATTGAATCCACCCAGAAAATTTCTTAATTGTGCCTCGGTACTCAGCGGGTCCAGTTTTTGGAGTTGTTCTATGGCGCTCAGGTCCAGTTCCAGGTCGTCTACCTGATGCTGTGAAAAATATCCTATCCTGAGATGGGCGCCGCAGATTCGCTCACC
>JABIZD010000059.1 GCA_018666555.1 Gammaproteobacteria bacterium | reverse complement strand
GCAGTTGGGCAATGTTAAAGGTATACCGGTAAAGCCCGGTTGGGTTTTCTTCTGGTACCTGCGGCGGTTCATTCCTGAAGGGCATACGGACATTGGTGTAGATTGGCTGGTCTTCTACTCGCTCATCCATGGTCCATAGCGCCGGCAGTACCACTGGCAGGAAATAGCTATCATCGAAGTCGAGGCTATTCCAGCCAGCCGGGGCGGCATCCGGACTGGCACAGCGATGGAAAAGCCAATTATCGGAGAGTATCTGCTTGCGAGGTTGCTGGCCTGCTTTGGCATCTTTAATCGAAGCGTATCGCTCAAAGCTGGCCCTGGCGGGTAATCTACCAAAGCCAATTGTCTCAGGGTTTTCCCAAAATGGATTATGCATTTTTAGTCCCACTTCGTTAGAGTTGTCGGCTAATTGGCTCAGTCAAGGTTCCGATAGGCAGGTACCCTAAACAGCAGCAGAATCAATATGATGAGCCCGCCCGCAGAAAGACCCACTGCCAGTTGAGGTCCATAATAATCAGCTAGCAGGCTGATAGGGTAGATGCTGACCGAAAGGAAAGCCATTTCAAGCATGTAAATACTCATGACCCGGCCGCGGAATTCATCATCAACATAAGATTGTATTAGTACATTTGACAGTGACATTCTTGCCGATTGACCAAAACCCACCAGCGTTAGTAAGGCGACGGATAGCCAGTAGTGTGTAGACAGGGAGAAAAATACTAAAGCGATGCCCATGAGCAAGCCCCCATAAAGGAGCGCTTTTGCCCTGCCTTTATTACCATAGGATGCGATGTACAGTGAACCCAGTAAAGAGCCGATACCAGAGATAGATATTAGCAGGCCGAGGCGGTCAGGCCCTGCCAGGAGAACGTCTTTAGCAAAGCCTGGCAGTAACATGAAGTAAGTCAGGCTGAAGAACACCATGAGAAAATTAAAACCCAGCAGCATATAGATTACCGGGGTATTCAGGACATAGGAAAAGCCCAGTTTTAGCTCGTTGAACACAGAGCCGGTGGGGAGTTCATGACTGGGTTTGTCTTTTACAGATATCATGATCAGAATGAAAACTGCCCATAGATAGAGTCCTGCCATGAGGAAGTAAACCCATTGTGCCGGCGCGATGTTGCCACCTCCACCACCAAGTGCTGCCACCATGCCACCAGCCAGGCCAGGTAACAGCAAGCGTGCTGTGTTCATGCCAGAGGTGCTCAGCGCGATGGCGTTGGTCAATTTATCAATGCCGACGATATCTTTGGTGAACGCTTGCCTGGCGGGCATCATCGTGTTCATGACGATACCCTGGAGAATGGATGACAACAGGAGATGGAAAAACTCAAGTTCACCCATAGAAATAAGGATAGCGATGTATAAGGTGATTAAAGCATTGGCAACACCGCTGATTTGAAGAACCGTCTTTTTCTGTTTGACCCTATCAGCAACCACGCCACCCAGAGGCGCTGCAATCAGTCCGACCAGGCCACCGGCTGCGGTCATCCAGCCTAGCTTCTCGTAGGAGCCCGTGATCTCGTACACCAGCCAACCGCGAATGAACATTTGTATGTTCATGGCAGCAAAATTGCCACACAGGGCGACAAAAAACCATCGGTAATTCGGTATGCTGAAGGCATCGAAAGTGCTGCGCCATCTGGAGGGTGGTTTGACGGTAGGTTCCCGCTGGTCAGCTGAATCGGGGTTTAGGGATTTTTGCATCAACAATAATATAGCAATTGCGCTTCCACTTAGATATGGCATTTACCATCCCGGGTTGGGTAATCCCCGCTTTTTTCGGGGCAGTTCGGCTAGAGAGAAACTATGGCCTGGTTGACCGAATTGGGTGATTGGACTGGTGCGTATGCAGGACTGTTTGCCGATGGTTATCGTGATCCAGGTGCGTCTGATCATGTCTTCCTGACATCAACAATCTGGGCCAGCCAACACCGCTGGACGTTAACAGCTATATAGACCCGGTATCGGTACTATGTTTTCCACTTTATAGCTTGTTTTCCACTTTATAGCTTCGAGTTCGATTGATTAATCAGAGCCTAGCCTTTAGGCG
>JABIZD010000103.1 GCA_018666555.1 Gammaproteobacteria bacterium | reverse complement strand
TTGACTCGGTTGCTGCAATCACGCAGCCTATTATCGCTGGAAATAGCCGGTGTGGACGGTAAGTTTTCCAGTGCTTTCGTTTCTTTTGACAATAAAAACGAAACGATCGATCTTGACCAGCCCTTTCCTAGCGGGACTTCAGCCTACCTCCCAAACACGAAAACTGCAGTCAAACCAGGTACCGTTTTAGCTGTTACCGGCAGTATTAAAGGAACCCCGCTCAAGTTTGAAACCACCCTCAAGGAAATCAAGCAGACTAGTACCACGCCTATCTATTCCTGCTCGCTGCCAGACAAAATTATGTATGAGCAGCAGCGCGACCAATTCAGGCTTGAGCTGGGTGCCGCTACTCGCTCGAAAGCTTCAGTGTTAATAGCTGGCAAGCAACACAGTGGCAGAATCGTTGATCTATCCGGTGATGGTACCTGCTTCCGCCTTACACAAGGCGTTTCGATAAAAGCTGGCGATATCCTGACTTCAGTTGAACTCCAGCTCAACGAGCACCTCATGATTAAACCTACACTACGGGTGCTGAGTGTCTATAACGTAGTCCAGGCCCCCGGAATGATCCAGGTCGGCACCCAGTTCGACAAGATTAGTCAAAGCGAGACAGCGACGTTAAGGGTGTTCATGAAGGAACTGGAAAGAACGAAACTGAGAAACAACCGTTGACAGCCCGGCTTCCAGCGCCTGCACTGCTGCTGGCTTAGCATGCTACCGTTGATGTAGTGACATCGTAACAATCCTTTAGGGATTTAATTGAATAATCATCCCATCTCAGCTAATGTCTGCTCGCCGAAACCGCCCAAACAAAGCAGAAGTTCACGGAGAGGTGTCCGAGCGGTCGAAGGAGCACGCCTGGAAAGCGTGTATGGGTTTATAGCTCATCGAGGGTTCGAATCCCTCTCTCTCCGCCAGTTCCTATTAAATTAATCATATTTATCAATAATATATAGCTGTTTAATAATATTCAGTCCCCCAAAGCAGTCCCGCGCGCGCGTACTCGTTACCCGGCTTTCATTACACAGAAGATAGCAACCTTCGCCAACCTATCACGACGGGTTTGTAGTTTTGTTTGCAGTATGGCGATATCCCAACGGATCGTTAATCCTTACTGAGCAAAGGACTTCTAACTCAAATCTTTTGCCGATTTAGCTAGGGGCACACCCTGTCCTTGCTGGAATTCTCTTTAGGACGCCGGTCCTGAGATGTTGTCAGACAGGAAAAACTGCGCACTCGGCGGGACTGTGTATCTAGATTGTCCGTCGTCAAACAAATGGAACAGATGAGCATCTCATTTAAGGGCGTGCTTTGCTCATCGGTTTTCATCTTACGCAGCATGCCATTGATAATGCAAACGACGTTCTGCAAGGGTGCTTCGGATAAATATCTCTCGATTATTTATTCACCGAAAAAGTGACGTATCTCGGCGCGTACGCGACGTGGCGGTCACCCGGTAACGATTTGGCAACCACTACTGTGCAAGATACCCCACAGTAGTCAAAACGACTGTATAGGGTAGCGCCATCACAACCATTCGTAAGTAGCCGAGGCGAATGATTGGTGCGAGTGCAGATGTTAACAGGAACAAAAACGCCGCCTGGCCGTTTGGTGTCGCTACCGAAGGTAGATTGGTACCAGTGTTGATGCTGACTGCCAGCATGTCAAACCGCTCCCTCGAAATCTCACCCGCATCGAAAGCTGCTCTGACCTCATTGATGTAGACAGTTGCGACGAAGACGTTATCTGAGATCGCCGATAGTAAGCCGTTCGCAAGAAAGAATGCGCGAGGCTGAATATCATCGGGTAGTGTAAGCACCCATTGAACCACCGGGCTGAAGAGGTGCAAATCGTGAATCATCCCGACAACAACGAAGAAGATGCAAAGCAGGGAAACGAAGGGTAGCGACTCCTCGAAGGCATGCCCTATCTGATGTTCCTCGTTAATACCTGTCAGTGCGGTAACAACCACCAATAGGCTGAGCCCGATCAGACCGACCTCCATCAAGTGCATACCAAGACCGATCACGAGCAAGACACCACAGGTTCCCTGTACCCAGAGTGCATAAACTTCCTTCTTGGTTCGCTTCTTGTCTTCCTCTTCCACATATCCCTCAAGGATTGCTCGCACATGGGGATCCAGCTTGGTGCCGTATCCGAGTACGCCGGTGAATTCCAACGCAACACAGGTGATGAATCCTGCGATGACAGCCGGTATGGTCACGTGGGACATGACAACAACAAATTCCAGAAACTCCCATCCCATCTTGTCAGCGATAAGTAGATTCTGGGGTTCGCCCACCATGGTGGTGACGCCGCCCAGTGCGGTACCGACCGCCCCGTGCATGACCAGGCTACGAATAAACGCGCGAAACTCTTCCAGGGTATCACCGCCCAGTTCCTCTCGGTCTGGAGTTCCATCGTGGTCAAAGTCCGTATTTGTGGCGGAATGAATCCGTTCATATACACCATAAAGGGCAACGAACACAGCGATCAGAACGGCTGTCACTGTCAGGGCATCAAGAAAAGCGGAAAGGAAAGCTGCCATCACAGAGAACATGAGTGAGAGAAGCCACTTGCTCTGGATGCCGATGATCAATCTTGCGAACAGGAAGCTCAGTAGCGGCTTCATAAAGAAGATGAAGCTGACCATAAAAATGAGCAGTGCCAATACGCCGAGGTTTGACTGAATCTCACTCCATACCGTCTCTGGTGTTGTTAGCCCCAGCGCCAAGATACCCAACCCCAGTAAGCCCCCGCTCTGCAGCGGATAACATTTAAGCGCCATGGCCAGCGCGAGAATGAACATGCCGAGGAAGAGCCATCCGAGAATGGTTGTGCCTAAAACCAGCTTCAAAGGTAAGCTGAGCAACAGGAAGATCAGTATTGCGTTCTTGAACCAGACAGGGCTGTTGCCCAAAAATTCTCTGTAAGCGATTTGGGGCATTTATTCGGTCCTTTTCCTTGTAATCATTAAAAAGTTCTTATGGTGATGAGCATTCTATGTGTGCTTCCACAGAGATTATGCACGAATAGATTGAAAAAAAACTCAACAATACCACTCACTATAAATATTTCCTTTTTAATTTCTTTTATTCTATCAACTGAACTCATTGATGTTCCCTTTAAAGTAATAGCTAGCATTCAGTTCTCGAATTCGCAACTCAACGCTTCAGCAAGCATACAGCCACATTGAGCTGTCGCAGCCAATTAATGAATCTGGGCTGAAAAGGTCTGAGGGTTTCAATGTAGGCACATAGAATTAATCAGCGGTTAACGTATTCGCCAGACTATTCTCTACTACCTCCAGCGGTAATCGCTGCGCGAATTCGGCGGTGTTCTGCACGCGATAGATCATAGAAACTTGCAGCGACTACAGTAACGCCGATCATCAGCAGAACACCGGGCCCCATCGCTATAGCGAGGGTCCGCAGAGACTCAGGATTAATCGTCTCTACCGTCGCGTTGCGTTGAATTCCCGCCAGGTCTACTACAACCCCGGAGACTACAATCCCAAAGCCGCCAATCGCCTTGGCCGCAAATGATGAAGCAGCAAAATAGATGCCTTCGTTTCTGCTACCTTGTTTTTCCTCATGTTGGTCTGTTATATCAGCGATCATCGAACCGATCATGACAGTCAGAACACCAATACCCATGCTACAAATAGCATTGGAGGTCATGACGAGATAAAACAATAAAGGATCACCTGGTTTCGGGAAGAGCCCCAACAGGCTTAAGATGATAGGTAAAGTATTCCAGACGGCGTACCAGATGAGTCCGCCCATCAGCAGAGTTTTCTTTTCCTGAAAGACACGTCCCAATGGTGACGCCAGCCCCGCACCAAGAAAACTGCCCAGAATAGAGGCTGGAAAACTAAGCCCGATCAGTTCCAGGCTGAATTCAAAGTAAAGGGTGCCCAGATAAATCGACAAGGCCGAAACCATGCCCATGGTCATACCAAAAAGAACAGCGGTTAAAACGACCGCCTTAAACGATCGCAACCCGAAAGCCATACCTGCCTCACGCATCACCTGCTGCAAACTAAAGCGATGCGCATTGGGATTAGCCTGGGGTAAATACGGGATGTAGCTATGGGTCCCATAGGCTGTCAAAAGAACACCAAGGAAAATAACAACAGCAAACATCCCCGCGAATCTCGGATAGGCTGCGGGGTTTAGCTGGCCATTGGGGTATTCAGGTGTCGCACCGAAAAATATCTGCAAACCGATCAGGAATACCATCAAAGTGCCAACGGACTGCAACAGAGACCGAAGAGAGGACAACAATGTCCTCTCGTGGTAGTCGGTAGAAAGTTCAGCTGTAAGCGATGTGTGCGGAATTGAATAGACTGACTGAGTGGTTCGAGTCAGCACTGAGAACACGACCAGCCAGATAAACACCTGCGTTTCGGAAAGTCCCGCAGGTGGCGAAAACAAAAGGTAAAAACAAATCGCAAAGGGTGCAGCAGCCGCATACATAAACGGATGCCGGCGGCCCCAACGATGGCGGACACCATCGGACCAGGAACCAATAATGGGATCACTGACTGCATCGACTAATAGCGCGACAACAATCGCCAGACTGGCCAGAAACCCAGACAAGCCCAATACCTGATTGTAGAAAAACAGCAGGAAAAACCCGAATGCCGTTGACTGCACACCTTCAGGTATTTGTCCCGCAGCGAACATAAGTCGAACTCGCCAGGTTAAGGTTTCGGCTGTTGGGGTGGGCACAGGCTTTCCTCTTACTCAATTACAACTAGCCAGGTGAAGATTGAAAACTACCCTGAGTCGTCCAGGTTAAAGTGTTACTGCACAGAAGCAATCACTGGTTTTACAAGAAAACATCGGCTCAACGGCTTCAGCAGCGCTCCAAGACCATAACTCACAGTGTTCTACGAATGCAAAATTATCCATACCCGTTGTAAGCTGGATCTCGTTAGCTGAGACAAAACAGGCACAGTAAAGTGCACTTTAACAAAATTACCAAGCTAGAAGCTTGGCAATCTTTTAGAATTGACATTAGTAAACGTGCTCGTATAGCTGATGTCTTAGGGTTTGCCGAACAGAACACTTTCCAACGAGTGGCTGCTCCGGGCATGCAGAAGCCCCTCCTTGCCTACCCGATACTCAACCAAGTTCCCTATTAGGCGGAATTCCATTTAATCATTTTTCGCTGTTCCAGTATTTGCGAAGGTAACAGTACCCTCGCTGTTATCAGTCCGTAGAGGATGAATCTCTTGGTATTCTGCTGAGTCATACCAGCCTTGTAGCGCTTCCATATTTTCGAATTTCAATACGACTGACAGATGCTCAGAATCACCCTCAACGGCAACTGAACTCATATCGACAAGGACGTACTCTCCGCCGTGGTCGCGTATCGTCTTAGTGACAAGGTCTCGATACTTGCTGAACTCTTCTACATTAGTCACTTTCAAGTTTGCTAAAAAATAAGCAGCCATTTGGCCTCCTGGATCGGTTTGTTAACTAAAGAGATTAACATGTAGAGAACATAAACAAAGAGGCGATGCCGGTGGCCATGGCACCCTCCCCATATACCTGTACTCTAACCTTTTGAGCCGCTTTCAACTGTAAAGTAATGATGAGGCAACGACGGGTAGCATCACCCGGGCTAGAAGGGATTCACAATGGCATATTAAAGCCGTGCGTGATCTGTGAGAAGCCCGTGAGGAGCGTGTCAGCACAAATCTACACGGCCTTATGTATTAAGGCTTGGCTTGGCTTGGCTTGGCTTGGCTTGGCTTGGCTTGGATCGAGTCTCCACGAACCCATGATTGGTGCGAATGGCCAATGGAAATGTTTCAATGACCCAAGCAACAAATTAGAATCATGCAAAAAAGCTTATTTGTTGCGAATGGCAGTCTGAGCCTCCTGCTACGCTTTGCGGTTACCCAGCAGGAAGCAGACTCGCTAACTAAATCAGCACCCGTTATAGGAGAAAAAAATGATGCCTAAAAGTCTAGTCGTTTTGGCCCTGATTGATATTTGCGTGCTTGCCCTTAGCCCGGCCCTTTTTGCTCAAGACCTGACATCGGTTGAGTCATTCAAAGTCGGGACGTTTGCGATTGATCATAGGCCCAGCGTGGGTCTGGTTTTGCGTAACGATCAGTTAATTGTTGATCTAGCTGCTGCGAACCAAGCCATTGAGCTAATGCCGGAATACCGCCATATCAACATGCCGGGGGATATGCTTGGGCTCATTTCCGAGTATGAATATGGTTTGAAGTTCAGGGTCTACGAAATCGTAAACTGGCTTGTGCAGGGAAATTTACTGAACCCGGGTCATCATCCGCACTATGTGCATCAACTAGATTCCGTCGACATTCTTGCTCCCATTCAATATCCGAGCAAAATCATGAACGCAGCCGTTAACTTCTACACGCATGCCTGCGAGGGCTGCAGTGCCGCCGAACTGGCAGCGCGCACCCAAGAGCGCCAGGACAACCGGGGCGTACCCTACCTTTTCCTCAAACCGACTCGCGGCGCAGTCATAGGCGACGGGGACGATATCATCATACCCTTCGGCCGTGACCGCATCGAATGGGAAGTCGAATTGGCCATCGTCTTCGGCCGCACCGGTAAGTACATCTCCGCGAGTCGGGCCTATGATCATGTGTTTGGTTACATGGTTGCCATGGATATTTCCGACCGGGGTGGACGACCTCCCGGCGGCTTCAACGCGGGTATCGATTGGTTTGTTGGTAAAGGTCACGACACCTTCGCGCCACAAGGCCCCTGGATCGTTCCAAAAGAATTCTATGGCGATCCGATGAAACGCTTGCACCAAACACTGGTTATCGATGGGGTCACCGTTCAGGACGCCCGAGCAGGAGACATGATCCATAACATACCCGAATTAATCGAGTATGCTTCGTCGCTTTTGACGGTATTTCCAGGCGACGTGCTACAAAGTGGAACATCCGGAGGAACCGGGGCTGGCCGGGTCCAGCGGGCTACAGGCTCAGGTTATCTGGTTGACGGAGAAACAATCTCTGCCAGTATTGAAGGGATTGGCTCCCTGACGCACAAAGTGAGTTTAGAAAAGCAGGTCCCTGATGACTTATCAGGGGCCCAGCTACCCGCAGTTAGGAGCTATAGCCCCAATGATTAACAGCCGTGGTCAGTTCGGATCAACAAGCCACATTAATTCTCATTGGATAAGGAAGGGCGCAAAACAATGCACCTACGGCTTCAACCCGGAATCAGAGCGTCAAGAGAGAACCCGTTTAATTCGGTGTACTGACCAGGGACCTCTATTTAGAAAAAACTAAGCTTCGTACCAGTTTTCGCCCCGCAATTGTTACAGCAGGTGTTACCATCTGCTGTAGTACATGAATGTGCATCGCAATTGCCGCAGGAACAACCTGATTTTGTACTACAAGAATGGGCGCCGTCTGCCATGAAACTTTTCATACTAAATCCGCCAAGTGCTCGTACACCACCTGATACTTCACTCAACTCATCTTCTGAGAGCTCTTCGTTTTGTGTTTCAAGCTCATTCTGCGTTATGTCAACACCTAGTTCATCTGCTATATGGGCCAATCTTTCAAAAGTCTCAGCATCATTAAGTTTGCTGGCGAGTCCAGAATCCGTGGCGGCAAGTTCTCTAAGCTTTTCAATTGTCATAATATAGGTCCAATATATGTCGGTATTTATATTGTGTATAGGTCAAAAAACGGTAAAAGTCAAGACCTTTAAGTACTCACTCTGATATTGATTCTCCGGACAAGAATATGGAAATGGACAAAAGACAACTTTATAAAGATTGGATCGGGATTTTTTCCGAAAACATTAAAAAACCAACTGTGCATTCAAAACTAAGGAAACGACAACGTTTCTGGCTTAGTAGACTAATGACGACACCCTACCTGCCAGCAATCACAGAATGGGTGCTATTTAAGATAATGCCTAGATCGACCCATGTACTGGGAAAGCGAGCGGCTAAACTTCTGGGTAAAAGTGACCTGCCAAAAGCTTACTGGCAGAGGTTACTGATCCTGGGGAATCTGCCATCAGATATTATAAAAATTGAAAGATCTAGCTTAAAGCCAACTAAAGATAAACGTAAATCTAAAAAGTACTGGTTATTATT
>JABIZD010000003.1 GCA_018666555.1 Gammaproteobacteria bacterium | reverse complement strand
CTGCCAGGCAGTTTTATGTATTAGCGCTCGTAACATTTCACATCGCGTCTGCAATTCAGCTAACGGAAACTGTATAGCCTGGTTAGTTGACAGCGGTTTCCCGAACGGCTTTCTCTGAGTGGCATATTCAATCGATTCACTAATGCAGAATTGAGCCGCGCCGAGGCTCGATGCAGCCTGACGAATCCTGTTTTCATTGAAGAAATGTTGCACTACACCTAGACCTCTGCCTTCTCCGCCAAAAATAGCCGTGTCATCTACATAGACGTTGTCGAGTGAAACTCGACCATGATCCGTGGGCATATTAAAAGTCCAGAGCATTTCTTCAACTTTGAAGCCATCAGCATTGGTTGGTGTCAGAAAAGCAGTGATCCCCTGACCATCTCCGGCCTTGCCACTGGTCCGGGCCAAGATCATGTCGTATTTCGCTTTATGAATACCGGTATTCCAGGTTTTACCCCCATTAATACGCCATCCGTCTCCGTCTTTGACTGCGGTGGTCTCCATATGGGTGGCATCAGAGCCATGATCGGGCTCGGTAATACCAAAGGCAAAGGATCGCTTCCCGGCAAGTAGCAGAGGAATCCATTCTTCTTTCTGGCTATCAGTGCCATACGCCAGCATCAGCAACAAGCCAACATTATTAGCCACAATAGAATGTTCAGTCTGCAAATCATTGTGCAGGCCCAGCCCTTTAGCGGCAAAGTGCTCTCGAATAATAGCCATACCGAGATTGGTGCCTTCCTGACCTCCATACTCCTTAGGAATCGGGTAGCGGTAATGGCCTGCAGCATCGGCTAATTGCCTTGCCTCTGAGAGTAATGCTTCCCACTCCTCATTGGGTAAACCGCCCCTGTCCCAGTCTGTACGCGCATCTTCACGACGATGATCAAAAAAACGAATATTATCGTTTTTATTCTCCAGTGGTTTAATCTCGCTCTCTATAAATTCATCCAGTACAACTAAATAATCCTGAATTTCTCGGGGTATATCAAAGTCCATTGCCTATCCTCACCTTTTATTTAATTTAAAATAATACTCATTATCATTATGTCTGTCCTTCCAAAACCTCAAATTCGATAGTTTGCATCCCACCATAACGGGCCTCATAGAGCCCAGGTAATAATGGTTGTATTTTACCAGCCGAACCGGTCATGAGAATCTGTCCTTGTTGTATGCTGTAGCCACGAGCCATAGCCTGATTCACTAACCAGGCTGCTGCCTGCAATTGTCCCTCATGCACTTCTCCAGCTGATGCTGAATGGAGCATGGCGCCATCTTTGAATAATTCAATTTGAATATCATCTGGCTCACCGACAGGTACGCCTTCACCGCGAAGAAATAATTTTGCTGCCGCGTTATTCGCTACCAGATCGGCCAGAGCAATGGGTTGATGTTCAAAACCGACATCAACCAGTTCAACCATGGGCATCATTGCAGAGGTTACCTGGGGAATATCTCGAGCATGAATCGGGGCCTGAATACTCTCACTGATGACAAAACCGATTTCAGTTTCAATCGCCCCTCGTGTGAAACCATCGCCGCTTACAGGCATCCCCGGCGGGTGTAGCATCGTTTCCAGAAGTACACCACAAGCTGGGCCAGGTGCATTAAAGCTTTTCTGGGCAGCCACCTGGGTCAACGCACCCTTGAAACCGGCAATGGCGACACCCGTCTTCATTATCACCTCATCGAGGACCCAGTAGGCTTCCGATAGCTCGACGGCTTCAAGCATCAGCGAATAACAAGGTCTTAGTGCATTGTTTTCCCTGGCTCGAAGCAATTGGTTGACCCATTCTTCCAGTTGCTCTCGCCGACTCATACCCCTCCCCCAGTCTATGACCCTCAAAGTGATCCGGTTTAAACAGATTGCCAGGATACCGACAACCCACCCTGCCCCGACTCATCAACTTAAAGTATCGTGGTTTTCCTCAAGGTACCGCCTATGTTAGACCGGTGCAATACCTCTGCATCCAGAAAGAGTCCAGTTCAGATAAGGCAGGTGTTGCTGGCCAATATACCGTTGCCCCCTCAAGAAGAAAGCCGGTGCCGACAAAATCCCCTTGGTGCCAATTTCCTCATCCAATCTTCCCATCTGCCCTGTCATAGACCTTACCATTGAACCCTTAACTTGCTGACCCACTCCTACAAGAATGGCATCAACCTCAGCCTCAGACACCGCTAATCCCCTAAATTCCAGCGCAACCTGCAGATATGCATCAAGATAGGAGAATTTCTCAGACAGATCAACTTGAGCCTGATCCAGCCAAAGTAATCCGAGATGGGCATAAGATACTTGCCTCGGTATTTCCGCATCTGTACCAGCCAGGCCCAAACGAGCATAGTCTCTAAGCCGCTCCTGGGCCAGGTTAGCGGACCTTGCACGGGCTCGCCTGTCCTTATAACTCGCCATATCCTGCCCTCGACTCTTCACATCCTCAGCCACATTACCGAGCTGGTGATTCAACGGTAACAGCCTCAAGGGATGGGAAAGGTCGACCATCATGTCCCTGATAGCAGAAATACAGACAAAGCTATCGATTCGAGCCAGGTCAACAAAAAGGACAAAATCACTTTCTGCTATCAGTGCCTCACTCATGATAATACCGTGTCATAGGCTTTGTGAGGTATCCGACCAGGCTCACCTTCGAGATGCCACCGAACTATCGGCAAGTTTTCGCGACCAAAATAGGTCTCGCTGTTAATACAAAAGGTAGGCACCCCGAAGCATCCAGCCTGCAATATCTGCTCTTGTAATTGATCATGATGGTAGCGTCCTGGACCTGCCAGATAATCAGAAAAACCGCTCGCAGATATCCCTGCCTCCTCCAGCACAGCAGCAATCACAGCGGCGTTTTCGATGTCTAACTGACGCTGCCAGAATCGATCAAAGACCATCGTCGTATAGTCCCTGAGCGCGGCCCGGTTTCGGGCATGATCGGTGGCCCATAACAATCCAATAGCAGCAATTGATGAATCCCAAATCTTTTGCGTGCCTTTGAGTAGAAGCCCCTGACTATCGGCATAGCGTCGTGCATCCATATACGCATAACGTACCGCCTGCCATTGCCGAGGAGATCGATTATTAGAGGTCACCTTGCCAGTATCGTCTACTTTTGCGGTGCCGAGATAGCTGCCAATGTTCAACGTTAATGGCAGCCATTCAATGGCAATGCCATAGTCGCGCTCTAACTGCCAGCAGGGCCTGAGCGCAACAAAAGCATACGGGCTTTTAAAATCAATATAAACCTGTAACACTCCCCTCCCCTTTACTATGCTAATAAGGTAACTAGCACTTTGCATGGTCTCATATAAAAATCAAGGTATCACATGGATCCAATTTCCCAAGGAGTGGTAGGCGCAATCATCAGCGGTGCTAGCCAACCGGAAAAACACACTAAAATCGCCTTGCTGTGTGGCATTTTTGCTGGTATCAGTGCAGATATTGATGTTTTCATCTCTTCATCCACCGATCCCCTGCTATTTTTAGAGTATCACCGCCAGTTCACCCACTCGCTCGCTTTTATCCCCTTTGGAGCCGCCATCTGCGCCGGCCTGTTATGGTTTTGGGCTCGGCAGCATATTAGTTTCCGTCGATTATATGTCTGCTGTTTTCTGGGTTTTGCCAGTCACGGATTACTGGACACCTGCACCACTTATGGCACCCAGTTGCTATGGCCTTTCAGTGACGAACGCTTTGCCTGGAATATCATTTCAATCATTGATCCCTTATTTACCATACCACTTTGTATTCTGAGCTGGCTGGCCTACAGACAGAAAAAACGACTTTGGTTACAAATCGCCCTGATCTGGATGGTAATCTACTTCACTATCGGCATAATGCAGCACCTACGAGCCAGCAAAGTCGGAGCACAACTAGCTGCTGAAAGGCAACATCAGCCTGTGCAAATTTCCAGTAAACCGGCATTTGCGAATCTGCTAATCTGGAAAACAGTCTACCAATGGCAGGGGGATTTCTACGTTGATGCCGTCAGGGTTGGGCTTAAAGAAAAAACCTATACAGGGTCGAGTGCTGCAAAAATCAATGTCGGAAAACATTTCCCACGACTTGACAGTAAGCAACAACAAGCCATTGATATCGAACGGTTTCGAAAATTCTCAAATGATTATCTTGCCTGGAGACCCTTGCATCCAGACCGAGTCATTGACGTTCGTTATTCCATGTTACCCAACGAAATTAATCCCTTGTGGTACATCCAGGTTAATCCAGACAGCCCTGACGAGCACGTCAAATTTATCACCAAAGAGCGAGCAAATAGCAACATACTGAACCGCTTCTGGTCCATGATACTGGGTGAGGAACTCGTGGATTAAACAGGCGAAAGAGCCAACAACAACGGTCCTGAATCCGGGTAACATTATCCAACCGCATTCGTATACACTGGCCGTTTAGAACAAGAAATGAGTTCAACGACCAAGGGGACGCGTCCTAATGCAATACAACACAATCCTATGTGATATAGAAGACGGTGTTAACACTATCACCCTGAATCGCCCAGAGCGTTTAAATGCATGGACCTACGAGATGGGTGAGGAGTTGCATCAAGCCTTGCATGAAGCCAATGAAAGTCAAGCTGTAACCGCCATTGTTATTACCGGGGCGGGTCGAGGCTTCTGCGCTGGCGCAGATATCAAAGATCTTTTCCTGGCACAGGCCAAATCTACCGATGATGCGGCATCAAGGGAAAACCGCGCCCCTAGGGACTGGGTGGGGTTAGTCAGGAGATCAAAACCTATCATTGCTGCGGTCAATGGTGCTGCCATCGGAGTGGGACTCACACAAATCCTGCCATGTGACATGATCATTGCTTCACCTGCTGCCCAATTCAGCGTGCGCTTCATAAAAATGGGCCTCGTTCCTGAACTTGCCAGCTCCTACTATCTAATTGCCCGAACCGGTTTTGGCCGAGGTAATGAACTGATGCTGACCGGAGGCACCATTAGTGCTGAGCAGGCACTTGAATACCGATTGATTGATCGTCTGGTAGACGAGCCCGGCGAGCTGCTGCAAACTGCCCAATCGGTAGCCAGGTCAATGGGTGAAAATCCGCCATCAGCCCTGCGCATGGTAAAGGAGCTCGTCACTGCCAATATGGCCGAACCCGATATTAAAAAGGTCCAGCAACGCGAGGGCATTGCACTGGCAGAATGCTACAAAAGCCCCGAACACCATGAAGCCATCGATGCTTTCCTGGAAAAGCGCCCACCCGATTTCAAAAAAGCACGTCAACCAAAGCCTTAAAACGACCAGGGGCGGCTCTAAGCTTATCCCCGTTCAAAGGCACGAATAAATTATATAACCTCGCCTGGAAGCGTCCTGATCGAGGTCGTTGAATAAAACGGTACTGCCATAAACTACAGCCTGGTATAACAGGTTCTCTTGCCCTGCCAATAAATTTGATCCGGCGGCTGCGGCGATGAGACTCGAAAATCAATCAATGGCCCCACGAGGGAAGCTAATTCAAGGTCGAATTGATGCCAGGTAGTCATTAACGAAGACGTCGTCGGGGTCAAACTGGTCCCTCACTCGCCACCAGTCCAGCCAGTGTGGATAGCTCTCCTGAAACTCTTTCGCGCCCAGGTTGTTAACCTTTCCCCAGTGCGGGCGTCCTTGATATCGACGAAAAATACGCTCACAAGCTGCAAAGTAGACTGAGTCATCTAATCGAATGTCTTCATGCACAGAAATCGTCACTGTCTGGCGCTCGCTGGCAGTTGATAACCAGACATTATCCGCAGCCAAAGTTCGATACTCTACTGGCCAGCGAATCTCGCTGAATTCTGTTTGAATCATCTGCCGTAGTTCTGCAAGACAAGCTGGGCCCAACTCTTCGGCAACACTATATTCCATCTCTGTATGTAAATGCGGACGGTAACTCGGCAAAACCTCATAATTCCAGGCGCAGCGACGACCCTCCTCGGCCAGCGGATATTCCGGCTGATCAGTGGTTTCATCGGTTAGTTTTACTGTCGCTCGGTCTGATTGGGGGTGCCAGAAAAATTCGAATCGATCATGGCTAGCGGCCAGTTCGGGAAGCTGCTGGAAGAGGTCAGAAAAAGCCATATCCAAGCCATTTTCCCTCAATTTATAACTCTCCCTCAACTGCAATTGTAATCGCGTAATGATGCCAGCGGCACCCAACCCTAACCTGGCCACAGCAAAAAACTCCGGCTCATGATCAGCTGAGCAGATGACAACCTCACCCTTGCCTGTAATGACCTCTACAGCCAATACCGCCGAAGACATATTGCCCAGCTTACGGCCCGTACCATGAGTACCGGTAGCACAGGCTCCGGCAATGGTTTGACGATCTATGTCGCCCTGGTTATGCAAGGCAAGTCCTTCGTCGTGCAGGGCCCTTCCCAAACTATACATAGGCGTCCCAGCGTATATCCAAGCTGTTTTCTGCTCATGATCGACATCGGTGATACCAGCCAGCCCTGAAACATCGATGATCCAGTCCGAACTCAATACCAGAGGTGAGTGACTATGGCCCGAGCCTGCTACCCTGATGCCTTTGCCGTCCAGCCTGGCCCTATTAACCAAAGCCGCTGCATCTGCTTGGCTGCGCAGGAAATGCAGCGCTTCCGGTGCAGCCTGCTGACGTCCTGACCAATTTTTCCACCGAGCCATATCTTACCCTCCCTACTTTCCTTCTAACTGATTAGCCTTGCTTGGATGGCAACCCCAATATTCCCTATCAGCGTTCCAGAATCGGCAGCACAATCTATCCTTGAGGTCAGAGCATACCACCGGACAATAACAGCCCGCGCAAATAGTTTCGCATTCAAATCAGCAGCAAAAATCATCACAACAGACCCAAACAGAGTGAGGTGAAGTCCGACTGCGCTTTGTGGTCACAAACAGGTGACAGAGCCGAGTAAAATAGTTACCAATATCATCTGCTCATCCGGTCTTTTTTTTGATACCTTTAGTCTTTAGGAAAGAAATCCACCAAGGACCTCTGCCATGTCAATTTTAGAATCCAAGGTCAATCAGCGCTCAGATAATTTTCGCCAGAATAAGCAGGACATGCTGGAGATGCTGGAACAATTAGAAACACTCCATGCAGAAGTCGAAGCAGGTGGCGGTGAAGAAGCCATGACCCGACTTCGTTCCAGAAACAAAATGCCCGTACGGGAACGCATCGCCATGGTTCTCGATCCCGACTCACCGTTTCTCGAGATTAGCCCACTGGCGGCATGGCGATCAAATTTTAATGTTGGTTCAGGCTTTATTGTTGGAATCGGCGTCGTAGCCGGGATCGAATGCCTCATTCTGGGCCACGACCCATCGGTTCGTGCCGGCGCGTTTAATCCTTTCAACTCAAAAAAACTCATGCGCGGCCTGGAAATAGCCCGGGAAAACCGATTACCCTATATTCAGCTAGTAGAGTCAGCAGGCGCTGACCTACGCGGCGAAGGTGGCGGTGATCCGGAAGCAGCCATTATGCGTGAAACCGGTCACTTTGGTGAATCAGGCCGGTTATTCTACGAAATCACTGAACTATCTAAGCTCAGGATACCTACTATTTCCGTAGTCTTTGGTGCCTCAACCGCTGGCGGCGCTTATCAACCAGGCATGAGCGATTACAATATCTTTATAAAAAAGCAATCCAAGGTCTTCCTGGGCGGACCGCCCCTTGTCAAAATGGCAACCGGGGAGGATGCAGATGAAGAAAGCCTCGGTGGTGCCGACATGCATACCACCGTTTCAGGTCTTGGAGATTACCTTGCCGAGGACGAAATGGATGGCATACGAATCTGTAGAGAAGTCGTATCACATTTGAATTGGCGGAAAAAAGGACCTGAACCAAACAGCCAGTTTTCAGAGCCTATACATGATGATGATGATTTATTAGGTCTGGTTTCCAAAGACCTCAAGACTCCGTTTGATATCAGAGAGGTGATTAACAGAATCACCGATGGGTCAGAATTTGAAGAATTTAAACCCCTTTATGGCCCCTCATTGACCTGTGGCTGGAGTCAGATCCATGGTTTCCCGGTTGGCATCTTGGGTAACAATGGCGCACTTTTTTCTGAATGTGCAGAAAAAGCGGCGCAATTCATCCAGTTGTGTAACCAGATTCACGTACCGCTGGTTTTTCTTCACAATATAACCGGCTATATCGTCGGTACTGATTTTGAACAAGGTGGGATTACTAAAAACGGCTCCAAGATGATTAATGCCGTGGCCAACTCAACGGTTCCCCACATCAGCGTCATCGTCGGTGCCTCTTACGGTGCTGGTAATTACGGCATGAGCGGCAGGGCCTATGGTACGCGATTCACCTTTACCTGGCCGACGGCTAAAATCGCAGTCATGGGACCAAAGCAGATGGCTGGCGTAATGACGATAGTACAACGTGCAGCAGCTGAGAGACGGGGCCTCAAGTTCGATGAGGAGGCCGATGCCAAACGTGCGGAAACAGCCGAATACTGGGCTGAAGAACGATCGAAGGGACTATTTGCCACTTCCCGTGTATCCGACGACGGCATGATTGATCCAAGGGATACGCGAATTATCATCGCTATGACCCTTTCTGCCTGCCACAACAATCAGGTTGAAGGAACCAAGGAGTTCGGCACATGGAGAATGTAAGGGTTATCAAGAAAATCCTGATTGCAAATCGGGGTGAAATTGCTTGTAGAATTATACGAACAGCAAGGCAAATGGGCATTGCTACCGTCGCAATTTATGCTGAAAGTGATATCAATGCGCCATTTGTCAAAGAAGCTGATGCAGCGATCGGTTTAACTGGCCAGACCCCTGGTGAAACCTACCTGGATACCGATCAGGTCCTTCGAGCCTGCAAAACCAGTGGTGCCGATGCCTTGCATCCTGGTTACGGTTTCTTATCTGAAAATACAGGATTTGCCCGCGTCATCGAAGACAATGGCATTACCTTCATTGGCCCTTCAGTTACGGCTATCGACAAGATGGGCGATAAGTTATCTGCAAAAAAAATAATGACTGAAGCGGGTGTACCTACGCTACCAGCCATCGAACTGTCAGCAGATGCTGATGTATCTGCCGCGGCAGAAAAAATTGGCTACCCGGTCCTGGTCAAAGCCACTGCTGGCGGTGGAGGAAGAGGCATGCGAGTGGTTGATTCAGTTGATCAATTAGCTGATGCCGTGGCATCGGCTAAACGCGAAGCTGGAGCGGCTTTTGGTAACGACACCTTGTTCCTGGAACGCTGGCTAACTTCGTCCAGGCACGTCGAAATCCAGATTCTCGGGGATCAGCAGGGCAACGTCGTGCACTGCTTTGAACGGGAATGTTCGATTCAGCGACGTCATCAGAAAATCATCGAAGAAGCACCCTCTCCTGCCGTGACGGCTGAACTTAGGCAGGCGATGGGAGCAGCAGCGGTATCAGCCGCTCAATCCCTGGGCTATTATTCTACCGGTACGGTCGAGTTCCTCCTTGATGGTGATGAATTCTGGTTTCTAGAAGTTAACACCCGTTTGCAGGTTGAACACCCTGTAACCGAGGAAATAACCGGCATTGATCTGGTCAGAGAACAAATTCGCGTTGCAGAAGGTGCCACCCTGTCGTTCAATCAATCCGAGCTTACTTTTAAAGGTCATGCCATAGAAGCACGGCTATATGCAGAAAACCCGGAAAATAATTTCCTGCCCTCGCCAGGCACTGTGGTTGCCTGGAAACCATCCTCATCCGGAAATGCAAGGTTTGACTCTGGTATCGAATCAGGCAGTATTATCAGTACCCAGTTCGACCCCATGATTGCCAAGGTGATCGTCCATGCCCAGACCCGTCAAGAAGCGATTATACGCCTGGCCAGGGCGCTGGAAACCACTCGTATACAGGGTCTGGTCACCAACAGAGATTTCTTGGTGTCGACCCTGAGAACAGCGGAATTCCTGGCTGGGGACACCACCACAGACTTTATTGACCGGGTCAATCCAGACAGAGTATCCTCACCCAGCCTAAATCGATTAGTTTTTGCCGCTATAGCAGCCATGATCGAAGCCAGAGCAAGGCGACATGCGACCGCCAAAGTCCTCAAAACTATCCCGAGGGGATGGCGCAATTCTCACCTTCCACCCAATCGCGTTTCGTTTACCCATGCCAATACCACTTTGTTACTTGAATACCGCACACAAAGAAACGGCGACCTAAGTGTCCAATGCCAAGACCAGCACTATGCTGTTCGGATCCTGGCAACTGGTATGGGCCAGGTCGATTGCGAAATCAACAAATTCCGACAATCCTTTAATATCGACCAGCATCAAGACCGTTGGTTAATTCATAACTCAGACGGAGACATCGAACTACAGGAAATGCCCAGATTTCCGCAACTGCATTTGACTGCATTATCAGGTGGGTTAACAGCACCCATGCCTGGCAAAGTATTGGCTATTAGCACATCAGAAGGCGACAGCGTTTCCCAGGGTCAGGTACTATTGGTACTGGAAGCAATGAAAATGGAACATCAGATCTCCGCGCCACGAGATGGGACGGTCACCTCGGTCAACGTCTCGGAAGGCGACCAAGTTGCTAACAGCGAACTATTAATCGAACTCGCAGAGGAGGAATAAACATGCCTGAAAGTCAAGCAACCATTTATGAGATTCGCAATGGAGCCGGTTGGATCAGACTCAACCGGCCTGAAAACCGTAATGCTCTGTCAGCAGTTCTGGTGACTGAACTATATGATCATATTAAAGCCGCCAATGAAGATGACGACGTTAGAAGCATTGTGATCACAGGTACTGGACCTGCATTCTGTGCAGGTGCGGACCTGAAGAGCCCCCCAGGGTCAACTATCAGCGGCACTCGATCAGTGCCTTATGCCGAGGTGCTAAACAGTATACTGCAAAGCCCAAAACCTGTTATTGCTGCTGTTAACGGCGCTGCCTTTGCTGGCGGGTTGGGGCTAGTCGGCGCAGCTGATATTGTTATTACTGCAGAGACTGTTCAATTCAGCTTCAGCGAAGTAAGAATCGGTGTCATTCCGGCAGTCATTTCCGTGGTCTGCCTACCCAAATTAGGAACCCATCACGGTATGAAACTGTTCCTGACCGGTGAACGATTCAGTGGCAAGCAGGCCGTAGAAATGGGCTTTGCTCATCGAGCCGTCGCAGCAGATGCATTGGAAAGCGCCGTAGACGAGGAAGTCGCCATGATCAACATGGGTGGACCTAATGCTGTTCAGGAGTGCAAAAAATTGGTTCGCCGAGTACCCTCTCTGAGCACAGAAGACGCTTTCGTTAAGACAGCCCAGTGGAGCGGTGAACTATTCCGTTCCGAGGAGGCCGCTGAAGGTATGGCGGCGTTCAGGGAGAAAAGAAAACCCAATTGGATAGAAGATTAAAGCAGGTCGGGAGAAACAGATGAGTGAAACAATCAGAATAGGCAACTGCAGTGGTTACTACGGCGACCGTCTCGCGGCCGCACTGGAAATGGTCGAAGGCGGCCCCATTGATGTGCTGACAGGCGATTATCTCGCCGAACTGACCATGAAAATTCTATATGACCAGCAGCAGAGCCGAGGCTCCCATATGGGTTATGTAGGCACCTTTCTGAAGCAGTTAGATGAGGTAGTGAGTCTCTGTCTGGAGAAAAATATTCGCATTGTCACTAATGCCGGAGGCCTTAACCCAGCGGGTATGGCTGATGAGGTTGAAAAAATAATTGCTGCAAAAGGACTTCAGGCCAAAGTGGCTTACATTGATGGCGATAACCTGATGCCGCATCTGGATTCACTAGCCGCCGAGGGCGAGGAACTTCGTAATATTGACCGTGACATTCCCATGAGTGAATGTGAAAACGAGGTGGTTACCGCTAATACTTATTTTGGCTGCTGGGCCATCAAAGAAGCCCTTGACCAAGGTGCGGATATCGTAATCTGTCCACGCGTCACCGATGCTGCAGTCGTTATCGGACCAGCTGCATGGAAATTCAACTGGCGCAGGAATGACTATGATGCTCTGGCCGGAGCCTTGGCTGCCGGACACATCATCGAATGTGGCGCGCAATGCTCAGGGGGTAACTATTCTTTTATTGAAGAGGTCCCCAGTTTTCGCAATGTTGGCTATCCAATTGCAGAAATTGCAGCCGATGGCAGTTTCATCATCAGCAAACATGAAAATACCGGTGGCCTTATTTCAGTTGGTACGATCACGGCGCAATTACTTTATGAGATATCAACCCCTGCCTATTATAATCCCGATGTTATAGCCCATTTTGACACGTTGAAACTCGAGCAAATTGCCGACAATCAGGTTCGCGTAAGCGGCTGCCGGGGCAGTAGCCCACCCAGTACTCACAAAGTCTGTATCAATACCAAGGGTAAATACAAAAGTGGTATAGAGGTTCTCTTGACCGGTCTTAATATAGAAAAGAAGGCGGAACTTTATATCGATCAGATTTTTCATAACCTGGGGGGGCAGGAGCAGTTCGATGAAGTTGACATTCAACTAATCAGAAGTGACAAGGAAAATCCTGCGACGAACGAAGAAGCACATGCAGCCCTGCGTATAAGCTGCACGTCATCGGACCCGAAAAAGGTGAACCGCTTGTTCAACGCGAAAATAACTGAGCTGAGCCTTGCCACGATCCCAGGAAATACCTCACGCGGTAATAGCCTCGGCGGCGGCAAGGAGACCATTGTCTATTGGCCCGCTCTCATTGATAGTCAAAAGGTCACTGAAGTACTGCATATCGATGGCAGAACCCAGCAGGTATTACCGACACAACGACTCGGCTTCGAAGAAATATTCTATCAAGAGGTTCCTGTCAGCATCGCCCCCGCTCCAACTGGTAAGACGATAACTGCACCGCTCGGCACCTTGTTCGGTGCCAGGTCAGGCGACAAAGGTGGCTGCGCAAATTGCGGCGTATGGGCCAAAACAGATGAGGCTTATGCATTTTTATTCAATTTCCTCACCGTCGATCAGTTCAAGAAATTATGCCCTGACGTCAGCGAGTACGAAGTGATTCGATACGAACTGGCCAATATGCGCTCGCTGAACTTCTACATCAAAGGCATTTTAAAAGATGGCGTTTCATCGAATAATCGGATTGATGGTCAGGCAAAATCTTTTGGCGAATATCTCCGAGCGAAAACCATCGACATACCTGAGGTTTTACTGGGGTACTGATTGAGGCGGCCTTAAATCCGCTTAGTTCGGTGCCGATGCCGACTCATCGTAACCCTTTTAGACCGGCCGGATCATCAGCGAATCAGTCTGGCAAGCCGATTACCTTATAGCCGCCTCGTCAATGTGTGGCGTAACGAAGCTATTAAGCATTCTTGATGGTCAGGCCACCATCGACGGGTAAGGTAACCCCAGTCACATACTGCATAGCGGGCAAGACTAGGCTCAAGGTGGCATGAGCCACTTCTTCAGGTTCGGCATATCGGCCAATAGCGGTCCTGCGCTTGGCAAAAACGACTTTACTTTCTTCCGAAATCCCAGCCGTCATCCCGGTATTAATAGGTCCAGGGCAGATACAATTAACTGTGATTGCTTCCCTGCCTAATTCAACGGCCAATGACCGGGTTAAACCGATGACGCCGGTTTTTGCTGCTGTATACGGACTACCATAGCGCGTTGCGCCTAATCCTTCGGTTGAGGCAATATTAACTATTCTGCCAAAGTCGGCTGATCTTAAGTGTGGCAATACTGACCGAATCATCATGACCTGGGCAGTTAGCAGTACGGCAACCACCTTGTCCCAGGCAGTCATATAATCCTCACTATCTACCGGCGAGGGAATCGAAATTCCAGCATTATTGATGAGAATATCGACACCACCGAAATGACCTACAATCTCATCGACGACCCCTTGGATAGCCTGCCGGTCAGATAAATCTAGTAACCAGCCGCGAGCCTCATGGCCTGCCTCAAGCATTTCACTGACGACACTTTCCAGCTTCTCTGAATCAATATCCAGCAGCGCCACTTTTGCTCCCTCATCGCCAAACAGATGCGCTGTAGCTCGGCCCATTCCACTAGCCGCGCCGGTTACAATAGCCACTTTACCCTCAATTGACCTACTTAATCTGCTTAAGCTCATTTCTTCTATCCTTGTCATTTCTCCATCTAGAGTCTCTCAGAATCTCCTCCTGTACACCACCGAAAGTCTATTCGCACCCAGCTCAGGCCTAGGTTAAACTAGTATTTTATGCGAGATCAGTTATGAACCAGCCGAAGAGAATGGCCCGAATAGAAGTGGCTAAGCAGGCAATGAATTTTTCTGCCGCCCACTTTACCATTTTTAACAAAACCGATCGAGAGGATCTGCACGGCCACAACTTTCAGGTAAGTTGTATCATAACCGCGCCCATTGACAGTACCGGTATCATGTTTGATTACTCAATAATCAAAAAGCGTATCCGCCAACTCTGTGATGAATTAGATGAAAAAACCATCCTGCCGGAAAATTCACCCTATCTCAGTCTGAAAGTTGAAGGAGGCTATACTGTTGCCCGCTTTAATGGAGAAAATATGCTGTTTCTACCCAGGGACGTTCTAACGCTGCCTATTGCCAATACTACGGTAGAAGAATTCTCCCAATACTTTCTCAACAAGCTGGTCGAAGATGACGGTTTTATCGGCCGTGGTATCGAAAGTATTACCGTAACCGTTGCCTCCAGCCCAGGACAAAACGGCTCTGCCGACTGGAGTTTGTCATGAATACTCTCATCATCAGCGGTGCGAGCAAGGGTATCGGCCTCGCCACTGCAAAGGCATTCGCCGATACCGGTTACCGCGTCATTAACCTTTCCAGACACCCGGCGGAAGATGACAGAATCGAAAATCACGCTGTCGACCTGCTGCAGCCAAATGCCAGCGATAAACTAGATGAGATTTTCAAGCGTCAGCTAACAGCAGGCCCGCTGACTTTAGTTCACAACGCTGCAAAGCTAATCAACGACAGTATAGACACCAGCACTCCTGGTGATTTACGTGAAATTCTCGAACTCAATGTGGTAGCGCCACAACTGCTCAATTCCAAGTTACTACCCTATATGCATCCTGGTTCTGCCATCATCTACGTTGGCTCAACCCTGTCAGAGAAAGCCGTAGCGAATTCATTCTCATATGTCACTAGTAAACATGCCATTGTTGGGATGATGAAGGCTACCTGTCAGGACCTTAGTGGCAAACAGATCCATACAGCCTGTGTCTGCCCGGGTTTTACTGATACTGAAATGCTTCGGGAACACGTTGGTCACCAGCAAGAGGTGCTCACAGATATCGCATCAGCGAGTACTTTCGGCAGACTGATCGATCCCAGTGAAATAGCCGAAACAATTATGTTTGCTGCCAGGTCTCCGGTTATCAACGGTGCGGTTATGCACTGTAACCTAGGACAGAAAGAAAGCTGATATCAGTCAACAATACATGTATTTCAACAAAGGAAGGTTAATTTGAATTCCCAGGAAGAATCAATCGAAACGCACAGCATCGACCCAATGATTACGGAACGCCGCGAGCGAGTCTTTCTGATCCTGGCGGGCATCTTCCTGTGCGCCATGACTATGCTTAATATTCTGGGTATTACCCGTTTCATCCAACTCGGTCCATGGGCGCTTGCAGTGGGCGTTCTTCCCTACCCTATTACCTTCATCTGTACCGACTTGATCTGCGAACTTTACGGCAAAAAGCGGGCTAACTTCCTGGTCACCTTTGGCTTATCGCTGAACATCTTCATCCTGGCTTTTATGTGGTTAGGTCAGTATATGCCCAGCGCCGATACCCAGCCTCCCTGGCAGCTGATACAACTCGCCGAAAGTATCACCCTCCCCGATGGAGACGTAGTAACCGGTTCAGTTGAATTATTCAGCCTGCTTTACGCAACCACATCCGGCGCTGTGATCGCGTCAATGGTGGCCTACTTTGCCGCTCAATACTGTGACGTTTTCCTGTTTCACTTCTGGAAGCGGCTTACTAAAGGCAAGCACCTATGGTTGCGTAATAATGGAAGTACCATCATCAGCCAAGGGGTTGACTCTTTTATGGTGATTGCAGTCACTTTTGGGGCGCAATTTCTTGCCGGAGCCCTGACTGCCTCGGTCATGTTTACGCTGATGACCAGCAACTACCTGTTTAAAGTGATGGTTGCCCTTCTCGATACCCTCCCCCTGTATGCCTTAGTCCACTACCTGCGTCGTTACTTGCAGCTTTCCGAGGATGAGATTGGTTAGCAACCAGATTGATTCCGATATCATCCTCGATTACTGGCTCGGTCCAGCCCGATATCATGCAGATGCTTTGAAAAAAACCAAACAACGCTGGTATCGACACGGTAAGCGTCTGGATGCTCCTATCAAGGCCCAATTTGGAGATCTGTTGAAAGCGCTTTCCCAAAGCAAATCGACCAACAGGGATACGGTCCAGTTGAGCACGGCAAAAGTTATTATTCTCGATCAGTTTAGTCGGCACATCTTCAGAGGGCGTCCTCAGGCCTGGGCAAATGATCTCCAGGCACAACAGCTGAGCCTGGCCGAACTCAATTCAGCCCAATGTCATCATCTGACACCTTCAGAGCAGCTATTTCTCTGGCATCCCTTTCATCACAGCGAAGAAATCTCCCTGCAGCGTCTTGGCCTGAGCCTGCTTGAACAGCTATTAACTAGTATCACTCCGGAGTGGCAAAGAGCCTTGCAAGGTTTTCTGCCTAACTGGCAATCTCACGCTGCAATCATAGCCAAGTTCGGTCGGTTTCCGCACCGAAACAATCTTCTGGGTCGCGTCAGTAGCAAAAAAGAATTACTGTATCTGGACCAACAGAGAAACCATTACGGACAGGACTAATGCAATATTTGGATTTCTTAGGACTCAGCTACAGCGCTAACTCTAACCAGGCTGTGGGGTTATTTGAACAGGCCATCGAAAGCTATCTGCAATTCAAACCCGATACCATGGCAAAGCTAAACAGTCTAACCGATCAGGAAATGGTTTCTCCAATGGCGCAGATTTTAAAAGGCTACCTTCTGAAAATGGGTAGTGACCCAAGGTTTACTGCCAACATCCAAAAGTGCCTGGAGTGGCTTAACAATGCCGAGTTAAATCATCGTGAAAAACTCCATCTAGACGCTTTTAAAGACTGGCTCAACGATGATATTAATACCGCGCTCGACAGGTTCGAACTCATACTGGAAACCTATCCCACTGACATCATTGCTCTCAAGGCCGCTCACAACCTTTATTTCTACCAAGGCGATGCAGACAGCATGCACAGATCAGTGGCTCGTGTTTTACCTGCCTGGGAAGAACATTCCTGGAAAGGCTACGTTTTAGGCTTATATAGCTTTGGGCTTGAAGAGTCCGGTCATTATGAGCGTGCTGAAACGACTGGTAGAGAAGCGGTCACACTGAATCCAAACGACCTGTGGGCAGCCCATGCCGTGACTCATGTCTGTCAAATGCAAAGCCGCTGGCAGGATGGACAGACCTGGTTAAATGAGCGATTCCCCGATTGGACCGATACCAATAACTTTGTCTATCACCTGCACTGGCATCAGGCCCTTCTTCACCTTTCCAGCGGCGACAGCGATGCTGCTCTGGAAATTTACGATCAGATACTGACAAAGCCGTTGCAGGACGACCTCTACCTGGACGTCTGTAATGCAGCGAGCATGCTATGGCGACTACAAATGCAGGGTCATGATGTCACTGATCGATGGCGAGTGTTACAACAGTGGCAACATAGGGCAACTGACGATGAGTTAATATTCATAACCCTGCACTACCTGATGGCGCCGGCTGTACTGAACGACAAACCAGCCGTTAAACAGGCGCTGGAAACCATTCGCACATGGGGTGAACGCTCTGGACGGCAAGCCTCAATCTGCAAAACTATTGGTCTCAAAACAGCAGAAGCAATTGTTGAGCTAGGCCAGGAAAGGACTATCAGCGGTATTAAAAAACTAAAACAGGTAGAAGACCACCTTTATACTATCGGCGGTAGCCATGCCCAAAGACAATTATTCAGCGACCTCATCCACCATTACAGCGCGACCTCCTAAACAGCGAGCCCACTATATGAATTACCAACAAATCACTTACGAAGTTTCCGATCAAATTCTGACCATTACGTTAAATCGACCTGACAAACTGAATGCCTATACCCTGCAGATGCAGAATGAAATTCTGCATGCTCTCGATGCCGCAGATGCTGACGATAACGTCAGAGCCATCATATTTACCGGTGCAGGTCGCGGTTATTGCGCTGGAGCGGACCTTTCCCGTGGCGGTAATACCTTCAACAATGATGCTCCTGGGAGAAGCGGTGGGTTGCGTCGTGACGGTGGTGGCATCCTGACCCTGCGACTGTTCGAATGCCTCAAACCGATTATTTCAGCCTGCAATGGCCCCGCCGTGGGCGTTGGCGCCACCATGCAATGTGCCATGGACGTCCGCCTTGCTTCAGAAGAGGCTCGCTACGGTTTTGTCTTTTCCAAACGAGCGGTGGTGCCAGAAGCCTGTTCCAGTTGGTTTCTGCCACGAATCGTGGGAATACAAACCGCGCTGGAGTGGGCTTTTTCGGGCAGAGTATTCAATGCAGACGAAGCCTACAGCAGAGGCTTTGCCCGCAGCATTCATAAAGCAAATGACCTTCTACCGGCAGCCCGAGATCTTGCCCATGAATTTGCTGAATCCACCTCCCAGGTATCGGTTGCCCTGATCAGGCAGATGCTGTGGAAAATGCTCGGTGCAGATCATCCCATGGAAGCCCACAAACTCGACTCAAGAGGGATTTATTACCGGGGCAGGTCTGCCGATGCTAAAGAAGGGGTTGAATCCTTCCTGGAGAAGCGGCCAGCTTCTTTCCCAGGGAAAGTTAGCCAAGACATGCCTGAATATTTCCCCTGGTGGAAAGAAAGAGATTTCGAATAAGACGGCTTAATAAGCCAGGTCAATAAGGTAATTATGCAAGACCACCGTGCTCGGGTGCAGCCCGAGCTCTCTGGTTATAGAGGAGCTTCTTCAGCGCCTCCAGCTCTGACGGACTCGCCGACGAATAATCGTTCTGCATATCACTACCCACGGCCATCCCTTGCTTGACGCCGGGCCGACTGCTTAGTTCTTCAAACCATCGCTTGAAATATTTAAATTCTTCAATATCCTGGCCCTGACCCTGCCAATTCACGCACCAGGGATAGCAAATCATATCTGCTATGGTGTATTCGTCACCGCATAGATACCTGCGCTGGTAGAGCTGATTATTGAGGACACCATAAAATCGGTTAACTTCATCGGTAAACCGCTGAACAGCATAGGATTGATCTCCCTGCCCAGAGCCCAATCTCCTGAAATGACCACACTCTCCCGTCTTGGGTCCCTGATTCGCCATCTGCCAGACCAGCCATTGGATAACATTGTATTTACCACGAATGTCTTCTGGCAGGAATTTCCCGGTTTTTTCAGCAATATAAAGCATGATCGCGCCTGATTCGAAGACAGAAAGGGGATCTCCGCCATCCTGGGGCTCATGATCAACCAAAACCGGCATTCGATTATTTGGATTTATTTCTAAAAATGAATCCTTGAACTGATCACCCCTGCCAATATTACAAGGCACCATTCGATACTCTAATCCACATTCCTCAAGTTGAATGGTCACTTTCTTACCGTTAGGAGTAGGCCAATAATGAAGATCCAGCATGTTATTCCTCCCCTGCCAAGACATGGTCGTTAATCAATTACAGATAATCGCCCGAGACACGCTTAGGTGCAAGTAGCCAGCAATAGAGTCTTTAAATTAACACCACCATACAGGTTGTCTTCCCCAAAACCGTGGCTAGTTCAATTAATGTCTCCGCAAACCTTTCAGTAGCAGCGTTCTTATAGAGACAAATAATTTGACTAAAAATGAGTCTTGTAGACCAAGCAGACGGGAGACACATCAACCTTGGAAATTAAATTTCTATTGAATACAATGGGTTACGGTATTGGCATGATTTGTGAGTATCATTAAAATAATCTAATTGGTCGTATTAAGGAAACATCATGCTTAACTGGATCCTCCATTCTCTGTTGCTGGCGGCGGTAATCTACTTTCTGGCCCAGCAACACTCAAGAATCCATATCAAGGACTTCTGGACAGCAGTCATTGTGGCGGTAGTCTACAGCCTGATCAATATATCACTCGGCCTGGTGCTAAAAGTGCTCAGTCTACCGCTGATATTCCTCACCGTCGGCCTATTCCTGCTACTCATCAATATGTTCCTGCTCTGGCTCACAGATAAGCTGATTGATAACTTCGAAATTGAAGATAAGGGGACTCTGGTTTTCACTGCGATCATGATAACTATCGCTGATACCGTGCTGGCCTGGATATTTTAAGGTCTAGTTTCCAGCGGCAATCGATTAGGGCCACGAAAAAAGGGATTCATCCCCCAAATTTCGCCATCCCGGCCTAGCTTTAGGTTCGAATAGCGCTGCAGCATCTTTTCAAAAACGATTTTCGCTTCCAGCCTGGCCAAGCTCATACCAAGGCATTGATGGATGCCATGGCCAAATGAAACGTGGCGAACGGGTTCGCGCAAGATATCAAATACTTCAGGGTTTTCAATTTTCTTCGGGTCGCGATTGGCAGCAGCAATGTAAACCAAAGCCACTTGATTGCGCTTAAACTTCTTGCCAAAAAATATCAAATCTTCTCTGACAAATCTCAAGGTGACCTGTATTGGCGGTTCGTATCTTAATACCTCTTCAATGAAACCATCCATGAGTTCGGGTCGCTGACGGAGCAATTCCAGCTGTTCAGGGTGGCGTAATAGCGTTAACAATCCATTAGCAAGCAAACGAGTCGTGGTTTCATGCCCCGCTGTCAGTAATAGTATGCAGTTAGAAAGAACCTCCTCCCTACTCAAGGCATGATTGTGCTCTTCGGCCTGCAGAAGTAACTCAATTAAGTTGGCTTGCCCCGACTGAGCTGGTCGATTCAGCAAAGGTCTCATATAGGTTCGCATATCCTCTGCCGCCTGAGCCGCATCACGCATCAACTCGGGCTGATCAATCATCATGGCTCCCATAATAGCCTCAGACCACTGCTGGAATTTACCTCGATGCTGTTCCTCAACCCCCATCATTTTAGCAATAACTAAAGCAGGCAACGGTTGCGCCAGTTTAGAAACAAAATCGAAGTTTGTACCGGATCCGGCTTCAGCCTGATCTAATAAAACATCCGCAAGTTCCGAGATGAATTCAGTCTGAGCGGTAATGAATTTCTTAACCAGTCCCTGAGTGACTAACTTGCGCACCGGCGTGTGCTGAGGAGGATCCAAATTCAACAGGCCCGGCTTATCGACCATCGGAACAGGTAGACCCGCACAGGCTATTCTGGCGAGATTGTAAAAAAATCGATTATTCCTGGCGTCAGTACTAAATCGCTTATCGAGGAGGAGTGCCTGGACCTCGTCGTATCCGAGAACGAGCCAACCTTGATTTGCATAAGAGCGAAGAATGTTACCCCGAGACTGCATCTGGGCAAAACTAGGATAGGGGTCAAACTGGTATGCAGCACTTGAGCGCATCGGTGGGTTGCCCGCCCGCCAACGATCAAAACGGCGTAGTCCCCATAGGCCACCGGCAAATACCTGCTTACCCAAATTGAATAAACCGCTCATTGATTCAACCGGCTGACTTACTCGTTAACGCTTCGCATGTAGCACAACAGGTAACTCAGCATAACCTTTAACAAAATTGGAGTTCACGTAGGAAGGCTCACCAACCACTTCGATTTTCTCAAACCGTTCCATAATTTCTTCCCAGAGCACACGCAATTGCATCTCGGCCAGCCGGTTACCCATACAGCGATGGATTCCGAATCCAAATGATAACTGCTGCCTGGCTCTAGGACGATCTATCCAGAAGCGGTCAGCATCTTCTATGACGCTGCTATCGCGATTACCGGACACATACCACATCAATACCTTATCGCCAGCTGCTATCTGCTTGCCGGCTAATTCTGTAGCTTGTGTCGCGGTTCGGCGCATATAAGCCAGCGGCGTCTGGTAGCGAATGATTTCCGGCACCATATTAGGAATCAAGCCTGGGTTATCTCGAAGTTTCTGGTACTCCTCTGGAAATTGATTAAGAAAACGCACTCCCCCGGTAATCGAGTTTCGGGTCGTATCATTTCCGCCTACGATCAACAATATAAGATTACCAAGATACTCCATTGGCCCCATATTCCTGGTTGACTCTCCATGAGCCAGCATAGATACCAAATCCCCTGCCGGCGGCTGGTTAACTCGTTGATTCCAAAGCTCGGTAAAATAAGCCAGGCATTCGCCAAGTTCTTCCCGCCGTTGCTCTTCGCTTTCAACAACACCGGATCTATCATCTGCCGTTGCAACATCGCTCCAACGAGTCAATTTGCGTCTATCCTGAAACGGAAAATCAAACAAGGTGGCAAGCATCTGGGTAGTCAATTCTATCGATACCAGGTCAACCCAGTTAAAGGTTTCACCCAGGGGCAGACTATCGAGTATATCCTGGACTCGAGTTCTGATAACACCTTCCATGACAGCGAGATTTCTCGGAGCAACCACCCCATTTACTTCTCGTCTCTGCTGGTCATGCTGAGGCGGGTCCATGGCGATAAACATCGGTAAAGGGAAGTCGTCAGCTTGATCATCAGCCACTATGGAACCTGCGCTGGAAAAAACCTCGGGATTAGTATCCACCGCCATAATGTCTTTGTAGCGTGTTACATGCCAAATTCGCCCTAACTCCTGGCCATTGTTTCCAATTTCTGAAACATTTTGAAAATAAACAGGGTCCTCCGCACGAAGCCGTTCGAACAACTTTAAGTGGTAATCACCATGAAACAGATCTGGTTGCATCAGGTCAATCTGATTTAGGTTTATATCCATAGGATCCATTCTTAAATCCTGTTGTAATGCTTCGCTCACTTGGACCTCCTCCAAATTTCTAGTCACGTCCCGATCAGTCTACTGTAAGTTATTTAAACAGGCGAACGAATTTCTTCAGTTTGCGCTAGCCCACAGCAGAAAATAGATGAAGATTAAAGGCTTGATAGTAACCGATCTCCTGCCAAAGGAATGATTAACGGCAAATTACCTTGACAGACAAGCACCCGAACTGTAAATACGGTCCCTAGCTCACTCTCAATTTGACCCAAAGGTAAAACCAAAATATGTCTTTCAGTACCATCGAATTCAGCGTCGAAGACAATATCGCTACCATAACCTTAAACCGGCCCGATGCCGCCAATGCCATGAACCCACAAATGGCTAAAGAACTCAGCGAATGCGCCAAGGGCTGCCAGGAGAATGCCGATATTCGCGCCGTCATCATTCAGGCTAACGGTAAAATGTTCTGCGCAGGAGGTGACCTGAGTGAATTCGCTGCAGCAAAAGAGGCAGTAGGGTCGTTATTGTTAAGTATGACGGCTGACCTACATCTGTTCATCAGTCGCCTGACTCGAATGAACGCCCCGGTCATTGCTGCAGTACAGGGTACGGCCGCTGGTGCTGGCTTCAGTCTGGCTGCGGCTGCAGATATTACCATCGCCGCCGATCGAGCGAAATTCACCATGGCCTACACTAACGCTGGACTATCACCGGATGGCAGCTCTACTTATTTCCTTCCTCGACGAATTGGAGATAGAAAAACCCGCGAACTCATGCTAACCAACCGGGTCCTGAGCGCTGCTGAAGCAGTCGACTGGGGAATCATCAACCAGGCAGTTGCAGCGGAGGAACTTGAACCAACGGTCTCTGCGATTGCAGCCCAACTGGCCAATGGTCCTACGTTGGCATTCGGCTCAGTAAAAGCGCTACTCAATCAAAGTTTTGATAATAGCCTTGAGACACAAATGGAACTAGAAGCGAAGTCAATTGCCAGCTTATCACGCTCCCCTGATGGTCACGAAGGAATCCAGGCATTTCTAGCAAAACGCCCGGCTGAGTTTACGGGTAAAGATTAAACGATTAAAATGATTAGAATGATTAGAATGATTAGAATGATTAGAATGACATTAGGCGCCGAACTTCACTAGCCAGGCCGATCACCTGCCGATGCTTGCCAAGGCAAGCCTAATAACTGCTGTGCAGCCTTATTCTGATAGATGCAGTCGTCGACACTTCTTTCGCTGGAACCGGCTGTTTGAGGTTAGCTATTAGCAGAGGCTATAAACAGCTTTTCGTTGTTAATCCCGGTCGTAGGGAGCCCCCTCGCAGGTGACAGCAACCCCACTGGTTACTCGAGTGCTTTGCCCAGCAGCATCAACTCATTGCTTTCATAAACGTACTCAGATCAAAGTAATCCCGCCAGACCTTGATTTTGCCCTGTTCCATTTCAAATACACCAAAGCAGGGTAAGTCGACACTACCTCGCTCGGTTTTTGTTCGATCCATCCGCTCGCAGAAAACCAGGTTACCCTGCTCAGCGATGTTGATAATATCCCATTGTGTCTCCGTCCAATTTGCCAGGAATTGTCCGATAAATTTCTCAACATTTTCCCGACCTGTAACAGGTTGAGTAGGCATATTGTAATAACTACCATCTTCAGAAAAATAGCTAGCTAGTCGGGTCGCGTCTAAACGACTCCAGGCGGCCACAAACTCTTCCACAATACGAATATTATCTGACATGACCAATTTCTCCGCGGGTTTCCCTTACTAAAACATTGCCTCAACCAGAGCGCAACAACAAAAATAACCAAAACCGACCCGGTTAATTAAAGACGGCAAGGTGCGACTAGGAATCCCTGTCAAAAACAGGCGGTCGCTTCTCCATAAACGCTGTTATCGCTTCCCCTGCCTCCTTGGAACCGCTACTTTCAACTAAATGCTTCGCTTCCAGGACCAGGCTTTCCCTAAGACTCTGGTTCAAACCCTGGTTAAGATTAACTTTCATAAGGCTTAGAGCGCCACTGGGTCCATTGGCTAGGGCACGAGCGTAGGCTTGAGCTTCTTCTCGGAAGGTCTCATCACTAAACACCTTGTTAATCAGGCCCAACTGAACCGCCTCTTCAGCACTTACTCGGTCCGCGGTGTAATAAAGTTCTTTGGCCTTCGCCAGTCCAACGAGTCTTGGTAAGAGCCAACTACCTCCATAATCACCAGAAAGCCCTATATTACGAAATGCCGTGGTCATAAAAGCTCGCTTTGCGGCAACCCTCAAATCACAAGCAAGTGCGATCGATAATCCTGCACCCGCCGCGGCACCTGGCAAAGCAGCGACCGTGATCTTGTCCAACTCGTACAAACGTAGCGTCAGAGTCTCCTGTTTTAAAGTAAGCTCCGCAATTCTGTCCTGGGCAGACTTTGGAACGCTCACACTTGCCCCCATGCCACTGACATCGCCACCTGAACAGAAAGCATCGCCGCTACCCGTAATCATGACGCAACCTACTCGGTCATCCTGCTCAACCAGTGTGAGCGTTTTTCTCAACGCCGGTGTAAGAATATCTCCCAAGGCATTTTTCTTATGGGGTTTATTTAATGTGATTACCGCAACTCGATCAACGATATGGCAAAGTAATTCATCGGTCCCTGTATCAATATGTATCATGTCAGCACTCCTAAATTCGCCACTTGAAATCCGCCTCAGAATCAGTCCTATGGTTACCACCTGTACTCACTAAACATGCCAGCAGCTATTATCCTTTCACTCACGCCTGCGCAGTAATATTCCGATTAAACAGAGCATCGATCAACAAGGTCATGGTATTGCAAATGCTGTTTCGATATAAATATAGTGTCACATAATAACCACCGCTGCTAACCAGAGCGGTAGCACCTCTGTGCTCAGGTAAATTAACCAGTCTACAGATCAGCGGTTTATACAATTCGTATTGTCCCATCTTCAGCCTCTATGATTACCAGATGATCCATGTCATGGTTGCAACCTGACTGAAAAAACAAGCTCAGTTGCAGAAAAACAGCTAAATTCGAGCGGAACCGGTAAATACCCAGCGCGCTCTGGAGCATTAGAAATGACTATAGAATTCCACTTCGACTTCGGCAGCCCCAATGCCTATCTCAGCCATATTGTGATACCAAAAATTGAAGAGAGAACCGGCAAATCAATTACCTATGTACCCGTCTTGCTGGGCGGTGTATTTAAGGCAACCAATAATGTTTCACCCGCAGTATCCATGCAGGGCATTGCCAACAAAGGAGAATACGCCCAGTTAGAAACCCAGCGCTTTGTTAATAGACACACCATAGAAAACTATAATAGAAATCCTTTTTTCCCCGTTAACACCCTGCAAATTATGCGTGGCGCAGTATATGCAGATCAGCAAGGTTTTCTGCACACCTACGTTAATGCAATCTATTACCATATGTGGAGCACCCCCCGAAAAATGGATGATGCAGAGGTTATGGCTGCAGCGATGAGCGAATCAGGTCTACCAACCGAGGATATCCTGGCAGCGATACAGGAGCCTGAAATAAAAGCAGGTCTCATAGCCAATACCGAGCGATCCGTCAAAATGGGGACATTTGGCTCACCTACTTTCTTTGTTGATACCGAAATATTCTTTGGCAAGGACAAGCTAGACGAATTCGAAGCGATGATCGTATCCAGAGACTAAGCGCAGTCGATAACCCACCTAACTATCATGTGATTTCACCGACAACAAAAAAATGCTGATTTTACCTACAGGGCATTAAACCACTGATTGCAATGACAACAGATAAAACCACTTTTCACCTGCAGCAAATAAAGATGCTGATTCCAACTCATAAATAACCAAGTTTCTGATCTAAATAGCCTGATCGAGATTATTCCGCCATCATGATGGGGGTTTTATTGCGCTAGATTTGCCGCCTGATTCAGGATACATTCTAAGCAACTCAAACAGACCAACCAGAGGCCTTAAGCAATGACAGCATACGATGTCATAATCCGCAATGGCAGGGTATACGACGGAAGTGGTAACCCACCGCAAAACATAGATATCGGAATTAAAGACGGTTTAATCTGTAAACTCGATACCGTTATTTCAGACGACGCTGAAAAAATCATCGATGCCAAAAATAAAATCGTTACCCCTGGCTTCGTAGACGTGCACACTCATTATGACGGACAAGCAACCTGGGATTCTCACCTAAACCCATCGGCTAATCTAGGCACAACCACCGTAGTGATGGGTAACTGTGGCGTTGGCTTTGCTCCGTGCAAAAAAGCTGACCATGAGATATTGATTGAATTAATGGAAGGTGTGGAAGAAATACCCGGTTCGGCAATGGACGAGGGACTTCCCTGGACCTGGGAAAGCTTTCCGGAATTCCTCGATACCCTGGAGAGTCGGGAAAGAGATATTGATATTGCTGTACTCTATCCACACGGCCCATTGCGGGTTTTTGTCATGGGCGAGCGTGCCGTCAACAGAGAAGCAGCAACCCCAGCAGATATCACCCTCATGCAATCATTACTAAGCGAGGGCATCGCAGCTGGAGCTGTCGGCTTTTCAACCTCCAGGACGCTGGTCCACCGCAGTAAAAACGGTGAACCCACACCAACCTACCAGGCTGCAACCCATGAATTAAAGGCCCTGGGAAAAATGCTTTCAGGAGAGAATGGAAATGTTTTTCAACTCATCTCCGACTGGGAAGATCCCCAGGATGAATTCAGTATTCTCGCCGATACCTGTCAAGCAACCGGTGCAAAAGGCACCTTCACGCTTCTGCAATTAGACAGTCAGCCTGATCTATGGAAACAACAGTTAGACATGATCGAACGGGCGCAGCATCGGGGTCTGGATATCCGCGGACAGGTCCTATCACGCCCGGTAGGTATGATGATGGGGTTACCTTCTTCGATGAATCCGTTTTACCGTAGACCCACTTATTTAAGTCTTGAAGATCTTCCTTGGGAAGAAAAATTAACTCGCTTGAAAGATCCGCTAGTCAAGCAACAAATCCTTCAGGAAGAAAACATTAATCCTCATATATTTGTGAAAATTTTCAACGGCCTGCACGACAAAATGTATCCCTTAGAAGATCCTATCGAATATCTGCCTGATACCAACAAATCAGTTGCAGCGCAGGCTGCTGCTGCTGCCGAGCAACCCGAATCCTGGCTCTACGACTACCTTCTCGACAATAATGGCCGCAACCTTATTTATATCCCAGCGGCCAACTATTCAAACAGGATTCCAGAATTACTCGGCCATCCGCATACGGTGGCGGCTCTCGGTGACGGTGGTGCCCACGTTGGTTCTATCTGTGATACCAGTGCCAATATCTATGTATTAACAAAGTGGGTAAAAGAAATCGGAGCCTTTAAGCTGAGCGAAGGTATCCATATGCTGACGCAACAACCAGCCGAACTTTATTCCTTGAAAGATAGAGGACTCATCGCAGTTGGAATGAAAGCCGATATCAATGTTATTGACTTCGATGCCCTGGCACTGAAGACACCACACATTGTCAACGACCTACCAGCAGGCGGGAAACGATTTCTTCAGAACGCATCGGGGCT
>JABIZD010000099.1 GCA_018666555.1 Gammaproteobacteria bacterium | reverse complement strand
GGCACCTTCTTTGAGTTTTTTTCCGATATGGACAACATTGCCGATGACGAAAAATGGGTCGTCAAAGAAGACTGGGACCTCAGTGATGCCTGGTCAATCTGGGGAGAAAAAGACCAGCCCGAACTATTTTTTAGGGTTCCCGATATGGAGTCCATCATTGCTGGCTGGCATAAATCGCAATAGGCACGTCAGCTGCAACAAAAATGGTCTGGTGCTCACAACCAGCATTCAAGGTGTCAGCCCAACTCTTCGCCCCAACGGAAGATATCGCACCAATTGGTCCGCCACCCCAGCGCTATAGATCGTCCTGGCGCAGAGCCGGCTGCTGTAACGACGCCAGATCTATCTAGCGAGCCAAGCACTCAGGAGCAAGCATTGCCAGACAGCGTTATTAACAAAGCTTCTGCAGCAAGGCTCCTATTTCAAAGCTTTTATTCAAAAGCTTTTATTGAAAAAGGAAAAAGGGAAACCAGGACGACAAAATGGGACTAGCCGTCCTCGCTTGCAACAAAAGCAAATCGAGCATACCTGAATGCCAAATATCCAAAAAGCAGGCAAACACAACCATAAATGGGGACAAATCCTTGCCCTAAGAGATCTCTGGGTGCTTTGGCCCAGAACAAGGCAAAAAAAGTGTGGGCAAATAGGACCGCCGCAATCCAGAAAAGCAGGCTTCTAGCCCACAACCTGTTTTGCAAACCATGATAACCAATATTCGCTAGTACAATAGCCATTACCAGCAAAGCTGTCGGTATCACGTAGTGTTTGCCAATGCCGAAGGTATAGACAACCGCGGCAACCACAGTGCAAGCCACTGCCAGGCTAATCCATTCCAGAAAATAATCGAGCGTCAGTTTTCCTTTCATTTAGTAAAGGCCTCTTTCTGCCAAGGGAAGCTTCAGTCTATCTTGTTTTGGCTTGAGTCGTCAGCAATGGTGTTACTACCTTCTCCAGCAAAGACTCGTTAAATTACTGTGCCTAGGAGCCACCTGATTGGTAACGATGAAGCAAATCCAGGATCGCAGCTATCAGGTTCGACACTACTTGATAGTGGCAGCAGCAAAAAAACCTACGCGTTGGCAGGTTAAAATCAGGCTTTCGAGTCATCGTGAACTCAGTTTAGGGTCAGCGTTACAACTTTAATGAAACGGCCAATATCGCCTAGTCAGGAAGCAAAAAAGCACATTAACTTGCAAGAAAGGCGTTATTGATGGTTATTTTCTCAATTTTTGGTAAAAAATGGCCAATAGATTGAGCGAATCAGTTCTATTTAACATAGAATAGCCGGCTGAAAAGAAGTTCAGAAGTTACTTTCGTGATGGTGATAGCAAAGGTAGCCATTTTATTGTTCACCACAACAAGTTGAATATATTATGAGTAAAGGTACTGTTAAGTGGTTTAATGCGGACAAAGGCTTTGGTTTTATAGCTCCGGAAGATGGCGGCAAAGATTTATTTGTTCATCATTCTGAGATCCAGGCTGGTGGTGGTTATGCAACTTTGAATGATGGCCAAGAAGTAGAGTTTGAAGTAGGCCAGGGCCAAAAAGGTCCATGTGCAAACAAAGTAATACCTTTGTAAGAAAAGTTGCAAGACAAGAGAGAATGGTATTGTAAACCGCATTTTCCGAAAACGCTTAAAGTATCTGTAACAAGGCGTTTTGGATAAACAGGAAAAAATAAAAATCAAGCATGCTGCTCCTCCGAAGCTGTCAAGTTCGGAGGGTAAAAAGTGGCTAAGGGTACTACTTAATAAAACTATTAAGTACTTATTGAATATAATATTTATTATATTAAAGCCGATTGATATCCCATATATCTCCAGGGACACAGCGCTAGCTTTGTTCTCCGTCATGCCGACGTGTGCGCCCTAAGGGCCCGTCTAGCAGCAACCCCCTGTTAATTCTGGACTGGAATCAACAGGGGTGCGGACAGGCTCGTTAGCGCCAGGTTTCAGATGTTCTGCATTCTGCTGTTTTATTAAACTACAGGATTTGCCGGATGCTATGCTCTAAAATAGCACCGCCCGACGCCAGAAAACGTCCAGCACTAGCTAGACCAGCGGTAATTTATTTCCAGATATAAATAAATCCGAGCCATGATTAATCTTCAACCGCTCTCGGTGCCACAACTAACTATTGTATTTTTGCACACTCAGCAGCGTACAACTCAACGCGCCCCGAATCTGGCCATACCCGGAAACAATGCAGACTATGGATTGTGGCGACTTAACGCGCTGACCCTCATGGCAATCAACGGTTAGCAAAATTCAAATTAATAAAGCGCTCGTCCAGCTAGGCGACAACACCCTCCTTGCGAAGCTGATCTATCCTCTCCTGAGGTAACGAAAACTCCCTCAATACTTCATCTGTATGTTCGCCATGGTCAGGACTGGGTCGCGCTGGTGATAGTCGTTCACCGCCGAAGCGAGCCGGTGATTTAATAATCCGCATTTTTCCCATAATCGGGTGATCGATAATATCCACGGTACCATTGGCAACTACCTGCTCCTGGGTTAATACCTCGTCTTTACTAAGGCATCGCGCACAGGGCACATCTGCCTCTTTTAGTTTTGCAATAATCTCATCCGTTGTGTATTGAAGATAAGCATCACGGAGCAGGTCTTTAAACTCAGCTAGATTCGAAACCATCTTTTCGAACGAATTAAAACGCTCATCCGCTAATAGATGCTCCATGCCCACGGCAATCAAAGATCTCATCTGCATTTCTTCAGTTCCAGCAGAAATGGTTACGGCCCCATCCTTAGTCATGTTGAGTTCATACAACAGGTCGATCAACATTGGCCCTCTCTCATGATCTTCATCGAGCAACGTATGGTTCTGAAAGCCATCCGGGAAAATAAAAAACAGACCCGAATCAAGCATTGACAGATCAATGTGCTGTCCTTCCCCTGTCTTCTCACGAACATACAAGGCGCAGGTTATCGCCTGGCAGGCAGTATAGGCCGTAATCTTGTCGCAGATCAGCGTTCTGAAGAAAGCAGGCTCGCCCTCCTTACCCTGAGTTGCAGCCAAACCCGCCTGTGCCTGAATGATAGGATCGTAGGCAGGAGCCTGGCCAAGGGGGCCTGCTTTGCCGAACCCTGAGATCGCGGTATAAATCAGTTTAGGATTCAACGCACGCAGTGCCTCGCTACCTAGATTCAGCTTGTCCATCACTCCTGGGCGAAAGTTATGAATAAAGATATCGACTTCGGGAATCATCTCGCGAATCAGTAACTGGCCTGTCTCGTCTTTCAAATTGACTCGCATGGACTGCTTGCCTCGATTACAGTTTGCAAACAAGGACGATATACCCCCTTTATTAGCGCCAATGTAACGTAATGGATCACCCATATTCATCGGCTCAACTTTAATCACTCTTGCTCCCTGCTCAGCCATCATCATCGCAGCAAAAGATGCGGTAATCATGGTAGAAAACTCCAGAACAGTGATTCCTTCCAATGGTTTCATAGCCTAACTCTCTTTCAGATCGGAAATTCCCTAACATTGTGCCATAAGCACCCTGCTCTGCAACAGCAACCGATCAGAACCTTATGAGGCCCCTCAGGCCAGTATTCTTTTCTCCCCTGGAAAACCTGCATGCTCTGCGTGCAATCTGTAAGCAACGAGATGAAATCGACATCCATACCCACTGCTATAAGGAGATTCTCACGCGCGTTCTATCTTCAGTGTTAACCAAAACAGTGTTGATGCCTGAGTAAGCGCCAGCGAAACAGAGCCAGATAAGAAAAATACCCTGCATCAAGAATTACCGGCATCGACTTGTTAAGGTAGCATCGCTCTACTGATCCAGCTCGTTAATACTAAGCCCTGAATTAGCAATCCACTCATCACGGCGATTCAGCAAGGGTCCTATAGCATGACTAGCCTCGGCAATTAACTCACTCAAATCGCCATGTTGCAGCTTGCCATTTTCCACTAAAATATCACCATCAACCATGGTCATGGAAACGTCTCCACCCTGAACTGCATGAACGAGATTATGATGCAGGTTCATGTAATCGCCAGATTGAATGAATGGTGTCATTCGGGGTGTATTGGTATTAACAGCTATGATGTCGGCTTTTTTGCCACACTCAATTGAGCCAACCTGGTTATCCATCCCCAGCGCTTTTGCACCATTAATCGTCGCCATTCGACAAATTGCCCAGGCTTCCAGTGCCGAGGCATCTTCAGCAACAAATTTAGCCAGCAGCGAGGCGGCTTTAAGTTCCTCAAACATGTCCAGGTTATTGTTTTCCTTCTCGCCATCGGTACCTAAACCCACAGAGATACCTCGATCAAGCATTTCTGTAACGCTTGCTGCTCCGGAGGCCAACTTCATATTACTGATCGGATTGTGGGCAACCCCCACATTGCGTTGCGCCAAAATTTCCATCTCAGCATCATCCAACCACACACAGTGCGCTAGTAACGTCTTAGGAGCATCGAGTAAGCCTAATTTCTCCAGCACCTGTACTGGCCTGGCTGCATGACGATCTAGTGTTTTGTTAACATCAAAGCGGCTTTCATTACTATGCGTATGAAAGCCCACCTGATAATCACGACAAAGCTCACTAATACGCACTAAAGCCTTCGGCGTTGCATAAAACAGGTGTTCAAGCCCAACCCAGACCTGAATACGTCCTTGCTCTTGTTGATGCCAATCATTAATCAACTGTTCATTGCTATCCAGTGTTTCGAAATAATCATGATCGGGATGTTCTGCTACATAAGGTACCAGCACTGCCCTGATGCCTAAATCCCGCGCCGCAGTCGCACTGCCATGCATAAATCGCCACATATCTACAATTGTTGTGGTTCCTGACAGAAGAGCCTCGGCATAGCACAAACGGGAAGCCAAAGCTGCTTCTTCCGGTTTCAACACACGGTGCATTGGATCTATATATTGTTGCAACCAGGCCCAAACCGGCAGGCCTTCGGCTGTCCCTCGAAGTAATCCCGAATGGCAATGCGTATTAACGAGGCCCGGCATCAGCAGCGAATGTGGAAAATAAACGATCTCAGCATCTTTATGCTGGCTTTTCAGATGATCCGCTGCGCCAACATCGGTAATGACGGATCCTTCAACCAGCACACCCGCATCAACAATGACCTCATTATGCTGATTCATGGTTAACAGTGTATCTGCCAGATATAGGGTTTTTTTCATGCGGCCGTTATTCTAGGTCATTTCTGATTTGTTCTAATTAGAGTCTGATAAGTTCTGTTCTAATCTCGTAAAGCTGACTTTGCTTTGCGCTTTTTTCATAATCGACTTCTGGCTAATGAAAACATATTGGTTTGTATTGTTACAACCTGCTGGTACTAACGCGTCAATTGACCGTCAGTCACGGTGACAACCCAGGCTTCACTGGCTTCACTGGCTTCCAGCGCCGAAATTCAGTATAAACACTTCTGCACGGTTTTTTCCGTTTCGCAGCGAATTGGTTTTTCAGACGCTACTCTTTAAACGTGTGCGAATTGAAAAAAATGAGTGCCTATGCCGCAACCTTGATTAACCGGGTTCAGGCTATTGAACAAGCGGCGCTCACTCCGGGTTGCCTGGCACTGGATAACTGGGAGGTGTAATCAATGCAGCAATCATCAACAAAGAATGAGGGTGGCTTTCTTTCCGGATCAAAGGTATTCGCTCGACGTGATGAAAATGCCGACCAGATCAGCGCGAACTATTTCAATTTTATTATAGGTATGACGCTTTGTTGGGGATTCCTGATGAATTGGCAGATGGTGCAATCAATGACACCGGAAGCAGTGCTGCAGTTTGGTTTCTGGCCTTTTATCATTGCTTACTTTATAAGCTGTTTTGTTGGAATCTACCTTTTTAATACATCGGATAAGCCCTGGGTGAGCTTCATTGGCTACAACCTGGTGGTGGTTCCGTTCGGTTGTGTCATCAATATAGCCGTTGCACCCTATGACCCGGAACTGGTATTTACGGCTGTGGAAACGACTGGAATTATTACATTGGCTATGATGTTATTGGGCACGGTGTATCCGGCTTTCTTTTTCAGTATCCAACGTGCGTTAGCCGTCACGCTTCTGCTGGTTATCGCCTTTCAGCTAATTACAATGTTTTTCATGGATGCCGACTTTTATTTTATGGATTGGATCATAGCAATCATCTTTTGTGGTTACATCGGACTGGACTGGGCGCGCGCGCAACAGGTACCCAAAACGGTTGATAACGCCATTGATTGCGCAGCTGCATTATATATGGACATTATTAACCTCTTTCTGCGCATCTTAAGGATCATGGGTAGACGGTGATGGAGACCTCCTGACTGGCATCGTATCAATCGGGCCCAACTGACAAAGCCATTTACTGAGGAATTGGACCTACTACAGCAGGTGTCTACTGTATTCTCGTCCAACCAATATTAAGACCTGTTGCTGGCGGTTTTTTTCGCCGCCGATACCCGTCAAGACGTCATTCAATCTAAGAACAGGAATTCCAAATTCGAAGGCCACTCACATTGGAGAGCAGGAATGTGTACGTCGTCAGCCCATTTGGCACCAATGACACTAAATTCTAAGAGACACTTTTCTGCTCATTGTTGCTCCAGTCTAGCCCGCTAATCTCAGGTTTTGACCCTTCCTCTGATTCATTGTACGAGATTTTGTGATCGTCCTGTGATCTAGTATTTCCTCTTGCCGCCCGTGATAGACATCTGCCGGTGTCACATTGTCTTTCGACTCGTGATAACGCTCATGGTTGTAATGCTGAACCCAGTCAGTAATGGCCTTCTCCAGTTCCCAGGGGTAATAATAATTCTCTAACTTAACCACATTCTTCATCGAACGATGGTAGCGTTCGACCTTACCCTGCGTCATCGGGTGATAGGGTGCACCACGGGTGTGCTTGATCTGTTGCTCTGCTAACCATCGTTTGAGTTCGCCGCTGACATAACAGGGACCGTTATCCGATAGCAGTCGGGGCTTGTGATGAACACGTGCCTGCTTGAGTCCGGTTACCTCCAAGGCATCCTGCAGCGTATCCGTCACATCACTTGATGCCATGGTCGTCGTCAGGCGCCAACAAATGATATAACGAGAGAAGTCATCAAGAATGGTGGAGAGAAAGTACCAGCCCCAACCGACGATGCGAAAATAGGTAAAGTCTGTCTGCCACAATTCGTGTACTTCATGGGTTGGATTCTGGAAGCTATCCGCCGCACTCATCACCATAAACTGCGGACTGGTAATCAGATCAAGTGCCTTTAGAATACGATAAACAGTGGACTCTGAGATAAAATAGTCCCGCGTATCGGTAATGTACCAGGCCAATTCTCGCGGCGTCATCTCAGTTTGATCCAGCGCGATCTCTACCACCTGATCACGAACAGATTCTGGTATTTTATTCCAGTGCTGACGAGCAGCCCGGCTATGGTTTTCTAGTCCTTCAAGGCCATCTCGTTCATAGGCTCGATACCAGCGATAAAAACTGCTCCTGCTGACTTTGAGTTCTACTAGCGTACGACGTACCGACAACTCGGAGTCTTCGACCAGACGAATGATCGCTAACTTTTCGGATGCGTTGTGCATCAGTCTTCGCCCAAGGTCACACCCTGCCCAATCAGACTTTTTTTGAGCCAGTCATTGCGCAGATACAATTCAGCAACAGCTTGCTTGAGGTCGGTGTTTTCCTTCTTTAGATCAACGACTTCATCTGTACTGGCTTCGCGAACAGTGTCCCCAGCCAATCGTCTTTTACCGGCTTCCAAAAAGTCCTTGCTCCAGCGGTAATAGAGATTATTGTTAATGCCTTCTTTGCGGCATAGCTCAGCGATTGAATATTCACCGCGCAATCCATCCAGGACGATTCTGACCTTCTCTTCAGATGAGAACTTGCGACGGGTCTTTCGTCGTATATCTTTAACGTGTTTCTCTGTGTTTGACATGCTCATTTGAAACTCCTCTGCTTCAGTTTAAATTAGCAGAAGTGTCTCTTAGCAAACAGCGCCAGACGGTGCCATATGGGCTGACGTCATACAAACGAGAAGGAGTAACAAGGAAGAGGCAGCTCGAACAGGAACGTCTGTCGTAGCTATGAGCAGTCGCACTATAAAGCCAAAGTTCTTCATTGTAGTTAGCCTCTTTTCCAGTGCGGACTGATTGAGACAGGAGCGCTAACGAGCTCTGACTTTTACCGGCAAGGGGGCTCAGCCGAGTTTGCATGCTCTATATATCAGAACATGGCATATGACATACAAACCTCTGGATATGATCAGAGTCGCCTGGTAGACGACTAGTTAATTATTTAGCATTACACTGAGTATTCGAGCGGCAATTTGGTTTCGCACTTGATTTCTTCCATAGCAAAGGCCGAACTGACATCGAACAGGTCAATTCTTTCGATCAGGCGCTTGTAGACTGCATCATAGGCGGCGATATCAGGGACAACGACCTTCAATAAATAGTCGACACCACCGCTCATTCTGTAAAACTCTAAAACTTCCGGTATATCGGTTACGATTTGATTAAATTTTGTCAGCCATTCCAAACTATGCTGGTTAGTTTTTAAAGAGACAAAAACAGTTACCCCAACATTTAATTTTACTCGGTCCAAGAGCGCGACCCGTTTTCGGATAACACCCTGGTTTTCCAGATTTTGAATACGGCGCCAGCAGGGCGTTTGTGACAACCCTATGCGATCAGAAAGGTCAGAAATAGAAAGGGTTGTATCTGATTGCAGGTACTCAAGGAGTTTTCGATCTGTCTCATCCATAAAATTTTATACTTCATTAATAATTCAATGTAGAAAATTATTCCAAATATTCGACAAAGTAAAGGAAAAATAGGAAGCAAATTCTCAATCAGCGGAGATAGAATACTTAGATTGAATCGAAAACCGTGAGAGCTTAGATCATGTTGATGCGCCTATTTACAGAACACCCTGCAAGCGTTGGAGAAACATATTTCGAACACGTTGGTGTCGCGTTCAGCTTTAGCATGAAAATGCTTTTCGGCGCCATGGTCTGTTTGGTGCACGCGGTTTTGCCGTTTCTGTTCGTCAAAACGGGCAGTGAATTGATCACTGAATTGCATGACCGAATGGTCGCAAACCGTAATCCGCAAGAAATGGGGTCAGAGTAAAGGGACAGAGTAAAACTGACACAATTCGTATGTTAAGGCTTACAAGAACTTGTGCATGAACGTGAGAATGTTCTTATTCTTAAGTTTATGGTTAATACCTATGCCTCGCCTTCCTCGGTTTTGTCCTGCTGGTTTGCCTGTTCATGTTGTTCAACGCGGAAACAATCGTCAGGTCTGTTTCGCGACGGATGCTGATATAGCTGCGTACGCAAACTGGTTGGGTGAGTATGCAAAGAAGTTTAGTGTAGAGATCCATGGTTGGGTCTTTATGACAAACCATGTTCATTTGTTGCTCACTCCAAAAGACGATTCTGGAGTATCGAAGCTGATGCAAACACTGGGTCGTTTGTATGTACGCCATTTCAACTACGCTTATCAAAGAACCGGAACTCTGTTTGAAGGTCGTTATAGATCCAGTGTTGTGCAACAAGAGAAGTACCTCTTAAGTTGCCTTCGATACATTGAGCTGAATCCTGTTAGAGCAGGTATGGTAGTTGACCCTGGAGACTATCGTTGGTCAAGTTACAGAGCCCATGCTCTCGGGTTGAAGCCAAAAATGTGGACGCCGCATCTGTTGTACTTAGAACTGGGGGACACTAGCCGCGAGCAACAATCATGCTACCGTGACTGGATTGGCGAATCATTGTCTTCTGAGATCGTGGGTAAGATTCGGCAATGTCTGGATAAAGGCTTGATCCTTGGAACGGATAAGTTTCGAGAGCAGGTAAGCGAATTGAGAGGATGATTTACGCGCAACACGCTCCGTGGCTTTACTCTGTCCCTTTACTCTGACCCCATTTCTTGTTATTGAAACATAGTGCTAACAAGATTTTTCTGGAGAAAGTAATGAGTGTAAGCGAACAGGAGCTGAACCAATTCAGATTGGAAGTGTCCGCATGGCTAAGAGAAAACAATCCGGGCGATCCCGGATTTTTGTTACCCGAATCATTTATGGAGGTAGGAACAGACTGTCCGTCGTCAAACAAATGGAACAGATGAGCATCTCATTTAAGGGAGTGCTTTGCTCATCGGTTTTCATCTTACGCAGCATGCCATTGATAATGCAAACGACGTTCTGCAAGGGTGCTTCGTTT
>JABIZD010000004.1 GCA_018666555.1 Gammaproteobacteria bacterium | reverse complement strand
CTATTTCCAGGACTTCAACTTCTTCTATCGGATAGGTAAATATCTCGGCGTTCAGGTGTGAAGTGGTCCAACTGAGGAGGAGCAGAATAAAAATGCTTTTGATTTTCATATTTGGGTAACTTTGAGATGATCTGTATCCTTATATACCTGGGTTGTCGGAGATAGGTTGCAAAAACCCCGATAATTTTTTTTTTGGCTTTGTAAACATCGGTTTGCTGGCAACAAAAAAAGCATGGTTACCGGTGCCCATTGATTTACCGGTTCTACCCGGAGTCAGAGACCACCAGGTCAGTGGTGTGCTGGTCAGCATGACAGCGCTGGCTGAATATACGCAGCAATGCTGCAGTTAAGATTGGGGACTGATTCAAGATGAGAGTGACCTTAAAAGGCTATATCGAAGTGCCCACGGCGGATCGAGACCGGGTAATGGCGCAGCTCGAGAATCATATTTGGCTTACCCGGTCAGAACCAGGCTGCCTGAAATTTGAAGTTCGCCAGAGAGAGAGTAACCATAAAGATAGTGAGGAAAGCGAAAACGCTGAAACAGAAAATGACTTAATATGCTTTGATGTTGAAGAGGAATTTGTCGATAGGCAGGCGTATTTTTTTCATCAGGAAAGGTTGCAGGGCGGTGCCTGGGCTAAGGCCACCAGCAATGCAAAGCGATCTTATACCGTGACCGGATTGGAGGAAAAATAGATTTGAATAATAGTTTTGGCTGAATGGGTGCGATTCCTGGGCTATAAATCTTCTTATAAGCTTGGTCGTCGGCAAATTTAAGCTGCATGGCTGGCTTCAAGCTAGAATTGAAATGTTCATGGGATTAACAGTGTCCGACCAACTCTGGCAAACAGCAACCCGATGAATCTTATCCTAGCCTGCTGTTTATAAAGGTTAGTCTGCCTGCCTTGGTGTCGCATCAGCATTGGTTAGCATATTATTATAAGACGGAGATGCTGACTTAGATTTGGCTTGGGGTCATTTATGGAGCCGATTCAGGGCCGTACCAGGTGAGGTTTGCGAAGCTGTGAAGGGGTTGTGAAGGGTGGTACATGAAGGACATATGAAAGCCGGGTGAAGGGGAAATTACATGATCTTAAAGGGGTTTTTATGGTTTATGGTTGTTTTTTCAGCCAGCCTCGCTGGTGCCGGTGATCGACACGCAGATGAGTCTGTTGAATGCGTGATTTTACTTCACGGTCTGGCGCGAACCAGCCGGTCCATGCAGCAGATAGCACTGAAACTGGAGGAGGAAGGGTTTCAGGTGGTGAATGTGGATTACCCGTCTCGTCAGCATGCTATTGGGGAATTAGCTGATCTAGCCGTCAGCCAGGGTATCTCGCAGTGTCCCAGCAACAGTCAACTCAACTTTGTTACCCACTCGCTGGGAGGTATTCTGGTTCGCTATTATTATGCTCAAAACCCCAAGATTCGGCTGGGACGGGTGGTTATGCTCGCGCCACCAAATCAGGGTAGTGAAGTGGTCGACCGGCTTCGGAACCTACCGGGATTTGACCTGATTAATGGCCCAGCGGGTTCACAATTAGGCACTGATGGAGACAGTATTCCCCAGAATCTGGGACTGGTAGATTTTGAGCTGGGCATTATCGCTGGAACTCAAACCATTAATCCGATACTTTCCCAGTTATTACCCAACCCAGATGACGGCAAAGTGTCGGTAAACAGAACCAAAGTAGATGGCATGGCCGATTTTGTTACGGTACCTCATTCGCATGCATTGTTGATGGACGCAGCAGATGTTTTAGAGCTGGTACTGGCCTTCCTGAACAGTGGAAGTTTTGAACTGGCAGGAAATTAAAAATTAACATAGTCCTATCAGCGGCTGGCTCTTGGTAGAGCGCGGAGGTGTTTGATGAATGGGATTAAAGTTGGATTAAAAGCAGGCGTTTAACTGGCAGAGCAATATCCGAAGGATTTCCAACCCCGCAATGTTCAAGATGGTTCGGGGCAGGAAGGCTGTTTTCAGGGTTGCAGCGCATACAAGGGGGCTTTCGTGAGTACGTCAAGGTTCATGGTTGTGTTACTGCTGTTCATTTTCATCACTGGAACCGGGATAGTGATCGGCCGGGATCGTCTCTTGCTGCTGATCATGACGACTGAGTCGCCACCCGAATTACTGGAGCCTAAGTTTGAGGGCAGTGATGTGATTTGGTTTGACGATTACTATACGATTCAGGCTATAGATGAGAAGACCTATGCTATCGGTGAACCGCGTTATTTTCAACACAACTATAACTATCTGTTGTTAGGCGAGAAGGAGGCGGTTGTATTTGATGCAGGTACAGGGCAGCGTGATATTCGCTCGGTTGTCGCGTCGATCACACAACTGCCAGTGACTTTTATTCCATCGCATCTGCACTATGATCATATCGGTAATGAAGTCATCTTTGCGCGTACCGCACTGATTGATTTGCCCCATCTTAGGGAGCGGGTAAGGGAAGGTGTATTGCAGCTGGTCTGGTACGAACATCTGGGAGAACTGGAAGGTTATGCGGCGCCTGCCCTGGCGATTAGTCGATGGCTAAAACCCGGCGAGAGTATTGATCTGGGTGACAGACAATTAACGGTCTTGTACACCCCGGGCCATACTGACGACTCGATTTCCCTGCTTGATCCTGCCTCGGGTTATCTGTTTTCGGGTGATTTTATTTATCCTGGTCCGCTGTATGGCTTTTTACCAAATAGTAATATGGGAGATTATCTCCAGGGTTCTATTACGCTTCAGGCTATAGCTGATGATGATCTGCGCATTTTTGGTGCTCACCGAGCCGGGCCTCTGGGTATGCCGGAATTAGTCATGGACGACCTGTCTAGTTTGCGTATAGCGCTGGAGGCGATACGAGCAGGGCGAGCACAAAGTTCAGGGTTTTATCCTGTCAGTTATACCGTCAGTGATGAAATTCTGTTGTTAGCTGAACCACCTTTTCTGCAGAGCTGGCAGGCCCGATATCCTGAACTTGCCCGCCAATGAGGCGATGTCCAGGTGAGGTGCATTCGGCTTCACCTGATTTGATAGCCATGGTCGTTATAACGCAGCTTAAGCTTTATTCAGTAATCAAAAAAGCCCTTGCCGGATTTTCGACCCAACCATCCAGCCCTTACATATTTGCGAAGCAAGGGATGAGTCCGGTATTTAGGATCGCTGAATTCTTGGTACAAAACGTCCATCACGGCCAGGCAGACATCCAGCCCGATCATATCCGCCAGGGTAAGCGGTCCCATGGGATGATTGGCGCCTAGTTTCATGGCGGCATCTATATCCTGAGCACTGGCTACGCCATCCGCGAGTATACCAATGGCCTCATTAATCATGGGGACCAGGATACGGTTAACGACGAAACCGGGTGCCTCAGCAACTTCGACCGGTTGTTTGCCGACCTGTTCTGAAATTTGCACGACCTGGTCCACAGTCTCCTGAGAAGTGGCAATGCCCTGGATGATTTCTACTAACTTCATGACCGGTGCGGGGTTAAAGAAGTGCATACCAACGACTTTGTCCGGACGCATTGTGGCGCTGGCTATTTCTGTAATCGACAGTGATGAGGTATTTGAAGCCAGGATTGCGCCGGGCTGGCAAACACTATCGAGTTCCGCGAACACGGTTTTCTTCACTTCCATGTTCTCTACGATGGCTTCGATAATGAGATCACAATCTGAGAAATCATTGAGATCCGTAGTCCCAGTAACTCGGCCAGTAATGGCATCTTTTTCAATGACCTCTATCTGGCCTCTGGCAACCTGCCTGTCAAGGCTCTTGTCGATGCTGGCTAGACCTTTTGCTACCAATGCCTGGTCAATATCACGCAATACCACGTTAAGACCGGCGCTCGCGAATAACTGAGCAATCCCAGCTCCCATTGTTCCCGCACCCAATACTCCGACTGAATTCATCATGATTACCCATACAAATGAGCCGGCGAGATTACCAAGGTTGGTTTTTAAGCGCAAATTTAATCAGTCATTTGTTCTTGAAAGGTTGGCATTAGATGGCTTTTAGCGGTTTTATTTTATTTATATTGAGTGTGCTAGCTATTTTACCTGTGACCTGTGACCTGTGACCTGTGACCTGTGACCTGTGACCTGTGACCTGTGACCTGTGATCTGTGACCTATGTCAGTCGATGTCTGTTAGGATGGATTATCTGACTGATGTTGACTAAAAATTGGTTTTCTTTTCGGCAGGCTCGGTCGAGTGACTGGCAGAGTGATGTATAACCGAGAAGATTCGGTCGAAGTGTAAAAAACAAGCTCAAACTTTTTGTGGTTCACAAGGGGAAATTAAAGTGGAAATTATCAGACCGGCAGGTAGTGGCAAAAGGTTTGCAAAATTGCGGCTATTTATATTAGTCAGTCTAATGGCGGGGTATTTGAGTGGTTGTACGGCAATAGCGGTGACCAGTGCTTTGACTACAGCCACCAAAGCAGTTGTTGGCGTGGTTACACTTCCAGTAAAAGCAGTTGCTAGCCTGGCGGGTAGCGACGATGAGGAAGTCGAAGCTGAAGAAGTCAAAGCAGAAGAAGCTGATTCAGAATAGGATGCTGAAGCTTAGATTCCGAGTGGGGATCCGCAAGGCAAAACGAGCTCACTTTCAAGCTGGGTGACTGGTAAGGCTCTCCTGGATTGGAGGTCGCTTCAATCAGCGCTTTTGCTACTACTCTCAGGCTTATTTATGCCGATGTCCTGTTGATTTGAGACTGCCTAGGAAATTACGAGTTTGAAATGGTTTCTGCGATCAATTTTTGCTGTGCCAGGCCAACCGGCGTAAGGTGGCTTTAACGGTGATACAGTTAAATCAGGGAGTATCGGTGAGATTGCAAGAATTTCTGGAGAAGGGTATTCGATATGCTCCCCATTACCTGCCTGATATGAACAGCGACCATTTGCCGATGACGCTCTGTGCAATGCAGGGCCTGGGAGCAACTAATGCTCAAATGCAGCAGTTTCAAGCTGAATACCGGTTAAGATTAAGAACGGTGCCCTCGAATCCGCTCAGTGCCGGTTGGCGTGGAGCGGTGGGGAACCCGGACGAATACTATGGTTTGATGCTTTATTTAAGGGAGCAGATTGACCGAGCAGGGATCAAAGAGGTAGTCAAAGAATTTCTGCCTGAGTTTCTACCTGGTCTCGCTTTAGAGGCATTTCACCCGATTATTCGGCTCGGATATGCCATCGATTTTGATTCTGCTGCCGAGACCTCAGCAGCTTTGGCCTATCTGATCACCAGTTACAGAGAAATTCCCTTCAGCCAGCAGCAGTTAATTGATTTGCCCTTGGCTCTGACAGAGCAGGTCGACGTTGGAGCCCAGTTGTTCAAGCAAGAGCGGTTCAGTAAACGCATGATCGAACTGGTCACCAGCCAAAATTATCCTATCGGTATGGCTTCCTTTGAAACCTGCGCTAATTGCGCTTTGGAGATCTATCTGGGTACGCGTGATTTCTTTGCTCTGCATATGGTAACCGCAACTCAGGCGGCTAGAATATGTGCTCAGTTAGTTGATCCCCAATTAGTCATGACTTGCCTGACAGGCGCGATTCTCGCTGCGCATAAAGCGGTTGGCAGCCCCGAGTTTGCGGATCCAAAGCCCATGAATGCCTCGCTTAATCCAGAGCATTGCCTGAAATACGCCTGGGCCTGTCTGTCAGAGCATGGTGCTTATGGTGATCCCAGGTATCTGGATGAGATCAAAGCCTTCCGAGAAATGGGTTTGATTCCGAAATGGTCTGCTCTGGACGGATAACCTGTTATGCGAGCAGTTTATCACTTGGTTAGCATGCCGTCCCTGTTTCGATTGCGGCCCTAAGCCAGTAGCCGTCGTTTCCGGGCGCTAACTTTCTATATGAAAAAGTTTATTGTAAATAACCCAGCGCTCACCGATTTTCAGCAAAGACAGGGTGTCGAGGAAAATCAGACCCAGGTAGCCGTCGCGGACTCGCGCGACAGCAGTGGCTCCGGCAACCTCAATGGATGCAATCTCGAGTAATTTAGACTCTTTCTTTTCCGCTGCGGAAGGTAACTGTCCAGCGACAGAGTCGGCGAATTGTAAAACGCTCAGTTCCATTAGTTGATTCTGCATGTAGCCAGTGATCTTCGCGTCCTCGTGAAATACCTGTTTAACCTTGTCTGCGCTGGACTCGTACATGCTTGCAAAATAGATTTCGATCGTTTCTGAAATCAGGTCTTTTTCTGTTTTTGCCATGATTGCCTCCTGCGCTTTTGCTGTCAGATTGGATCGATAGATTGATCCTTGGTTTAACCCAGCCTACTGGACTGAACACTATATTTGCAAGATTCACGCTGCATTGAACTGTGTGGCAGGGTTGATACGTTAATGAGAGGCTGCTCAGATGAGGGTAGCGGTTAAGGTATGCAGTTTTAAAACACCTCACCGGGTTGCAGTGCAAGCTATTGAGCCTGTTAATAATCATTTAAGCACTGTCCAGCGGTTAGAATACTTGGGATCAGCAAACCACTCTCTGTTTATATATAAATGTCAGGTCGACGAGTGAGAGGCTCGGCTATTTTGTCTTCAGGTAAACAACAGAGTTCACGGCAGCAGTGTTGACGCCAACAGGCTTTGTTATCATGATCAGGATGCAAACTACCGTGAGTAGGGTCTAAACTGCCGTGAGTAAGGTTCCAACTGCCGTCAGTAAGCTTAAGCGTACCATGATGAGATCAAACAGCAGGTCGATTTCTCTAGGCAGGACTGCCGTTTGGTGTGCAATTAACTTGCCCGGAGTTGAGCATCACTACCAGGACTTCGAAACAGGTGTGATAAACCTTCAGAGCGGATCAATAACGGAGAACAGACATGGTTTTTTTCTTGGGAATAGGGTTGTTTTTTTGCGTGCATGCAGTGGGATTGTTTCCACGCTTGAGGGTTAAGCTGGTTGATGGTATCGGCCAGAATGCCTATCTTGGGTTGTATTCCTTGATGAGTCTAGCTGGTCTGGCCTGTTTGGTGCTTGGGTTTGACAGTTCCTATCAATTGCTGTCACCAACACGAGTGACTGCGGATGTGTATTCGACCGGCAGATACTGGATGTTTCTGTCTTTCTGGTTTCTCATCAGCGCCAATCTCCCTACCTACGTGAAGCATTGGACTTCTCATCCGATGACCTGGGGTATCGTGATCTGGGGGGTAGGACATATGTTGATTAATCCTGACCTGCATTCCAGAGTACTTTTCGGTGCTTT